>DASWMK010000037.1 GCA_036399815.1 Acidimicrobiales bacterium | reverse complement strand
CGTCCTCGCCCCGCAGGGTCCACAGCGCGAACCCGAGGAAGGCCAGGCCGGCGGCGACGGTCGCCGCCGTCCCCGACAACGCCTCGGCCAGGGCCCGGCCGGCCAGCACGGACAGGAGGTGGACGGCACAGGCGGCGACGGCGATCCCGCCCAGCACGACGACCGCCGAGTGGCGGGCGGCCGCCGCCACCGCCATCAGCTGGCTCTTGTCGCCCAGCTCGGCCACGAACACGACGGCGAGGGTGACGAAGAAGGCGTCCACCGCGCCGCCCCTCAGCCGCCGGGCCCGGCCACGGGCACGACGGCGACGGCGAGCGCTTCGGGGGCGGCGGGGAAGGCGTCCATGGCGGAAGCCCCTAGCCTCGCAGCCGTGAGCCGGATCGCCGACGTGGTCGTCGTCGGCGGCGGCCCGGCCGGCGCGGCGGCGGCCGTCACCCTCGCCCGGGCCGGCCGCCGGGTCGTCGTCGTCGACCGGGCCCGCTTCCCGAGGGAGAAGTGCTGCGGGGACGGCCTCACCACCGGCGCGCTCCGCCACCTCGCCGCCCTCGGGCTCGACCCGGCCGCCGTCCCCACCTGGCAGCCGGTGGACGCTGCCGTCGTCCGCTCGCCGTCGGGCCGCACCGTCGCCTTCCCGCTGCCCCCCGGGCCGGGGCTGTACGCGGCGGTGGCCGAGCGCCGCCACCTCGACGCCGCCCTCCTCGACCTCGCTCGGGACGCCGGCGCCGAGGTGCTGGAGGGGGCGGCGCTGACCGCCGCCCGCCAGGACGCCGACACCGTGGTCGTGGAGGCCGACGGGGTGGGCGAGGTGGTCGCCCGCTACGCGGTCGGCGCCGACGGCATGTGGTCCCCGCTGCGCAAGGCGCTCGGCCTCGCCACCCCCGGCTACCTCGGCGAGTGGCACGCCTTCCGCCAGTACGTCGCCGGCACCGGCCCCGAGGCCCGCCGCCTCTGGGTGTGGTTCGAGCCCGACCTGCTGCCCGGCTACGCCTGGTCGTTCCCGCTCCCCGACGGCCGGGCCAACGTCGGCTTCGGCATCCAGCGGGGCGGCCGGGTCACCGTGCGGGACATGAAGGACCTGTGGCCCGACCTGCTGGCCCGCCCCCACGTGCGGGCCGTGCTGGGCGACGGGGCCCGGCCCGAGGCCACCCACCGGGCCTGGCCCATCCCGGCCAGGGTCGACCGGGCCCTGCTGGCCGGCGGCCGGGCCCTGTTCGCGGGCGACGCCGCTGCGGCAACCGACCCGCTCACCGGCGAGGGCATCGCCCAGGCGCTCCTCACCGGCCGCCTGGCCGCCGAGGCCGTCCTCGCCGGCGGGCCCGACGACCCGGCGGCCGCGACCGCCGCGTACGAGCGCCGGGCCAGGGCCGCGCTCGTCGCCGACCACCGGCTGGCGTCCGCCCTCAGCCGGGCCCTCCGCCACCGGAAGGGGGCGAGGGCCGCCGTCCGGGTGGCCGGCGCCACCCCGTGGACCCGGCGCAACTTCGCCAGGTGGCTGTTCGAGGACTATCCCAGGGCCGTCCTCGCCACCCCCCGCCGGTGGCACCGGGGCATGCTGACCGGGCCGGGCGCGTCGTTCCCGGCGCCGTCTGCGAGGATCGGCGGGTGCGCACCCGACTGACCGACGTCCTCGGCGTCGAGCACCCCGTGATGCTCGCCGGCATGGGCGGCGTCTCCTACAGCCGCCTGGTCACCGCCGTCTCCGAGGCCGGCGGCTTCGGCTGCCTGGGCGCCTCCACGATGGGGCGGGACCAGATGGTGGCCGAGATCGCCGCCGTCCGGGCGGCCACCGACCGGCCCTTCGGCGTCGACCTCCTCACCGCCGCCCCCGGCGACATGGCGGCGAGCGTCCGCAAGGTGATCGAGGGCGGGGCGTCGGTCTTCGTCGCCGGCCTCGGCGTGCCGCGGGACGTGATCGACCTCTGCCACGAGCACGGCCTGCTGGTCGTGAACATGTGCGGCAAGGTCCGCCACGCCGTCGCCGCCGTCGAGGCCGGCTGCGACGTCGTCGTCGCCCAGGGCACCGAGGCCGGCGGCCACACCGGGCAGGTGGCGACGATGGCCCTCGTCCCCCAGGTGGTGGACGCCGTCGGCGACCGGGTGCCGGTGGTGGCCGCCGGCGGGATCGTGGACGGGCGGGGCCTGGCCGCGGCGCTGGCCCTCGGGGCCGACGGCGTGTGGGTCGGCACCCGCTTCATCGCCACCCCGGAGGCGAGGAGCGTGGCCGGCTACAAGGAGACCCTGCTGCGCACGGCCGAGGACGGCACCGTCGTCAGCCGGGCCTACACCGGCAAGACCTGCCGGGTCGTCCGCAACCGGTACACCCAGCACTTCGAGGAGCACCCCGACGAGCTGGCCCCGTTCCCCCAGCAGGTGTTCCGGTCGGCCGAGGACGGCGCCAACCACCTGGGCGGCGACGAGTCGACCCCGGGCGTCGACCCCGAGCGGGAGTTCTTCCCGGCCGGCCAGGGGGTGGGGGCCATCGCCGACCTGGTGCCGGCCGGCGAGCTCGTCCACCGCTTCGTGCGGGAGGCCGAGGCCGTGCTCGACCGCCTCCTCGCCCTCCGGCAGCCGGCGTGACCGTCCCCGGGCGGCTGTCGCTCGTCACCCTCGGCGTCGCCGACCTGCCCCGCTCGGTGGCGTTCTACGAGGCCCTGGGCTGGCGGCAGTGGCCGGTCGAGTCGGACGAGGTCGCCTTCTTCCCGCTCGCCGGGTGCGTGCTCGCCCTCCACCCGAGGGCCATGCTCGCCGCCGACGCGGGGCTGGACGACGCCGGCCCGCCGGCCCGCTTCGGCGGCGTCACGCTGGCGGTCAACGTCGGCTCGCCGGGCGAGGTGGACGCCGCCGTGGCGGCCATGGCCGAGGCCGGCGGCACCGTCCTCGTCCCGCCCGGGCCGACGGAGTGGGGCGGGTACCACGGCTACGTCGCCGACCCCGACGGCCACCCGTGGGAGGTCGCCCACAACCCCGGCTTCAAGATCGACGAGGCCGGCCGGCTGGCCCTCGCCTGACGGCGGTCAGGCCAGCCACTCCTTCACCTGGCCGACCAGGCGGGCGGGATCGGGGCCGACCGGCGTGACGTTCAGGATCGTGACCCCGGCCTCCCGGAACGCGGCGATCCGCTCGCGCACGTAGCCGGCCGGGCCGCACAGCGAGGTCGCCTCGAGGAGGGCGTCGGGGACGCGGGCGGCGGCCTCGTCCTTGTGCCCCTCGAGGTACAGGTCCTGGATCTCCTCGGCCTCCCGCTCGAAGCCGTAGCGGCGGACGAGGTCGTTGTAGAAGTTCCTGCCCTTCGCGCCCATGCCGCCCACGTACAGGGCGAGCAGCGGCCGGGCCAGCTCCCGCACGGCGATGACGTCGTCGCCGTCGCCCACGGCGAGCAGCCCGCCGGCGGCGACCTCGAGCGGCCCGAGCGCCGGGTCCCGCCTCGCCCGGCCCTCGGCCAGGGCGTCGCCCCACACGTCGCCGGCCCGCTCGGGGACGAAGAACAGCGGCATCCAGCCCTCGGCGATCTCGGCCGCCATGGCCACGTTCTTCGGCCCGAGGGCGGCCACGAAGATCGGGATGCGCTCCCGCACCGGGCGGGTGATGAGCTTGAGCGGCTTGCCGAGGCCGGTGCCCCGGTCGGGCGGCAGGGGGATCGTGTAGCAGGGGCCGTCGTGGACGACCCGCTCCCGGCGCCACACCTGCCGGCACACCTCCACGACCTCCCTCGTGCGGGCCAGGGGCCGGTCATAGAGGACGCCGTGCCACCCCTCGATCACCTGCGGCCCGGAGGCGCCGATGCCGAGGACGCAGCGCCCCCCGGAGAGGGCGTCCACCCCGGCCGCCGTCTGGGCCACGAGGGTCGGGGTACGGGAGTAGAGGGGAAGGATGCCGGCACCGATCCCGACCCTGGAGGTCGTGGCCGCGAGGTGGCCCATGAGGCTCGGGGCGTCGAAGCCGTACGCCTCGGCCACCCAGACGAGGTCGAGCCCCGCCTGCTCGAGCTCGGGAACCTGGGCGGCGGCCTCGCGGAAGCCTCGGGCCTAGTCGAGGGGCATGGCGAGCTGCATCCGCCGACGCTAGCCTCACGAGGAATAGTTAGGGAACCTAGATAGTTGGACGAACCGTCATGGAGCAAACGACCGTCGACACGGCCGAGCTGGCCGCCCGCCTGCGCCTCGCCGTCACCCGGCTGGCCCGCCGGCTGCGCCAGCAGGCCGGTTCCGGGCTCACCCCGAGCATGACGGCCGCGCTCGCCTCCGTCGAGCGGGCCGGCTCGCCCACCATCGGCGCGCTCGCCGCCGCCGAGCAGGTGTCCGCCCCCACGATGAGCGTGGTCGTGGGCAAGCTCGAGGAGCAGGGCCTGGTCGCCCGGGAGACCGACGCCGCCGACCGGCGCGTCACCCGGGTGCGGATCACCGCCGAGGGCCGGCGGAGCCTGAACCGGGCGAGGACCCGCAAGAACGCCTACCTGTCCCGTCGCCTGCGGGCCCTCGACCCCGAGGACCTCGCCGTGCTCGAGCGGGCCGCCGAGGTGCTGGAGCGCCTGGCCGCCGAGGACCGGCCGTGACGAAGGTGCGCCTCTGGTCCCACCAGACGTTCCGGTCGTTCGCATCCCGCAACTTCCGCCTGTTCTTCGCCGGCCTCGCCATCTCGATGACGGGCACGTGGGTGCAGCAGGTGGCCCAGGTGTGGCTGGTGCTCGACCTCGGCGGCAACGGCGTGGAGCTCGGCATCACGACCGCCCTCCAGTTCGCCCCCGTCCTGCTGTTCGGGGCCTGGGCCGGGGTGCTCGCCGACCGCTTCGACAAGCGCCGGGTGCTGTTCGTCACCCAGACGGCGGCCCTGCTCTGCGCGCTGGCCCTCGGCCTGCTGACCCTGGCCGGCACGGCCACCCTGACCTGGGTGTGGGTGATCGCGTTCGCCCTCGGCTGCGTGACGGCCGCCGACAACCCGGCCAGGCGGGCCTTCGTCACCGACCTCGTCCCCACCGACGACGTGCCCAACGCCGTCGGCCTCAACAGCGCGGTGATCACCGCCTCGCGCATCGTCGGGCCGGCCATCGCCGGCGTGCTGATCGCCGGGGCCGGCGTCGGCTGGTGCTTCCTGCTGAACTCGGCCTCGTTCGTCGCCGTGCTCGCCGCCCTGGCCGCCATGCGGCCCTCGGAGTTCCGCACCGCCCCGCCCGTGCCCAGGGAGAAGGGCCAGGTCAGGGCCGGGCTCCGCTACGTCTGGTCGACGCCGAGCCTCCGCCTGCCGCTGCTGCTGACCGCGGTGATCGGGACGATCGCCTTCAACTACCCGGTCGTCCTGCCGCTGCTGGCCAAGGAGACGTTCTCGGGCGACGCCGGCACCTACACGCTGCTGTTCTCGCTGATGAGCGTGGGCTCCCTCGTCGGGGCCCTGGCCGCCGCCTCCCGGTCCCGCCGGGGCCCCCGGTTCATGGTCGGCGCGGCCGCCGCCTTCGGCATCACGACCGTGGTCGCCTCGGCCGCCCCGACCCTGCCCCTCGCCGTCGCCGCCCTCGTCCCCGTCGGGCTCACCGGCATCGCGTTCATGTCGAGCGCCACCGCCGAGCTCCAGCTGAACGCCGACCCCAGCATGCGGGGCCGGGTGCTCGCCCTCCATGCCGTCGTGTTCCTCGGCAGCACCCCGCTCGGCGGGCCGCTCGTCGGGTGGATCACCGAGGCCTACGGCCCCAGGGTCGGCCTGGCGATCGGCGGCGTGGCCGCCGTGCTCGCCGTCCTCGTCGCCGTCCGGGCCCGCCGGGCCCACCCGATCTCCGACCTCGCCGACAGCTGGCACGCCCGCCGGGACCTGCACCGCCTGGCCGCCTAGTCCGCTCGCCCCCTCGCCCGGCGGGCTTCGGACCAGGGGACGCCGGCCTCGGGGTCGGCGTCCCTCGGGAGGCCGAGGGCCCGCTCGGCGATCACGTTGCGCTGCACCTCGCCGGTGCCGCCGCCGATCGTGAGGGCCGGGGCGAACAGGAACCCGTGGTGCCACGGGCCGGGGTCGGCGCCGTGGTCGGCCAGCATGCCGGCCGCCCCGGCCAGGTCCTTGGCCAGCCCCATCAGGTGCTGGCCGTGCTCGTCGGCGAGCACCTTGCGCACCGACGCCTCCGGCCCCGGCTGCTCGCCTCGCACGCGGGCGGCGAGGGTCCGCTGGCGGACCAGGTCGAGCACCTCCGCCTCCCCGGCCAGCCCGGCCAGGCGCTGGCGCAGCACCGGGTCCGCCACCGGGCCGGACCGCCGCACCTCGGCGAGCAGGTCGTCGGCCGACGGGCCCGCCCCCCAGAGCGCGCCGCCGGTCGACAGCGACACCCGCTCGTTGGCCAGGGTGACCTTGGCGAGCGCCCACCCCTGGTGCTCCTCACCGACGAGGGACCCGGCCGGCAGCCGGACCCCGTCCAGGGTCACCTCGTTGAACGTGTGCTCGCCGGTCATCTCGACGAGGGGCCGGATCTCCACCCCCGGCGACCGCATCGGGCAGACGAAGTAGGAGATGCCCCGGTGCTTGGGTGCGTCCGGGTCGGTGCGGGCCAGCAGGATCCCGAACGTCGCCAGGTGGGCGAGCGAGGTCCACACCTTGCGGCCGGTGACCACCCACTCGTCGCCGTCTCGCACCGCCCTCGTCGACAGGCCGGCGAGGTCGGAGCCGGCGTCGGGCTCGCTGAACAGCTGGCACCAGATCTCCTCGCCGGCGAGCAGCGGCGGCAGCCAGCGGCGCTGCTGCTCCTCGGTGCCGGCGGCGAGCAGGGTCGGCCCGGCCCAGCCGACCCCGATGGGGTTGACCGGCCGGCGCACGCCCGCCCGGCGCAGCTCGTCGTCGATCACCAGCTGGTGGACCGGGTCGGCACCGAGGCCGTAGGGGGGCGGCCAGTGGGGGGCGACGTAGCCGGCCTCGGCCAGCTCCCGGCCGGTGGGACGGGGGTGCTCGGCCAGCCAGGCCCGCACCGCGAGGCGGCGGGGGTCGTCCTCGGGCGGCAGGTCGAGGGGCACCGCGGCACGGTAGGTGATCCGCCGGCCGGCCGGGCGACGAAGGTGCGGTCGTGGGCACCGACTACGACCGGCACCGCCTCGACGAGATGGCGGCCATCAGCGACCTCCTCGACGAGCTCCCCGACGAGGCCTTCGACCACCCGAGCCTGTGCGACGGGTGGCGGGTGAGGGACGTGATCTCCCACATGTGCGTGGGCTACACGACGCCGTTCCCGTCGATGCTCGCCACCCTCGCCCGCTACCGCATGGACGTGACCAGGGCGTCCCGGCACGAGTCGATCGCCTACGGGTCGGCCCACTCCCCCGACGAGCTGCGCCGCACCTACCGGTCGATCCACACCGGCCGGGTGAAGAGGGGCATCAGCAGGGTCATCCCCGACCGGGAGGGCCTCGTGGACCACGTCGTCCACCACTCCGACATCAGCCGGCCCCTCGGCATCGCCAACGAGGTGCCCGAGGAGCGCCTCGTCGCCGCCCTCGAGGCCGCGCCCGGCATCGGCGGGCTCCTGAAGGCCAGGCAGCGGGCCGCCGGGAAGCGGTGGGTGGCGACCGACGTCGACTGGCGGTGGGGCGACGGGCCCGAGGTGCGGGGCCGGGGCGAGGCCGTCCTGCTCGCCCTCGGCGGCCGCCCGGCGGCCCTCGACGAGCTGGACGGCGAGGGCGCCGCGCTCCTGCGCCAGGGGTAGCGTCCCGGCCATGCCGGGCTGGAACTTCGCCGACGTGTGGGAGGCCGTGGCCGACCGCCTCCCCGACGCCCCCGCCGCCGTCCACGGCGGGCGCCGCACGGCGTGGGCCGAGCTCGACCGCAGGGCGGACGGGGTGGCCGCCGCGCTGCTCGCCGCCGGCGTCGCCCGCCAGGACAAGGTCGCCCAGTACCTCCACAACCGCCCCGAGTACCTCGAGTCGGTCTACGCCTGCTACAAGGCCGGCCTGGCCCCGGTCAACACCAACTACCGGTACGCCGACGACGAGCTCGCCTACCTGTGGGACAACGCCGACGCCGTCGCCGTCGTCTTCCAGGGCACCTTCGCCGAGCGGGCCGACCGGGTCAGGCCCCGCGTCCCCGGCGTGCGCACGTGGCTGTGGGTCGACGACGGCACCGCTCCGTGCCCGGACTGGGCCGTCCCCTACGAGGCCGCCGCCACCAGCCCGCCCCCCGGCCGGGTGGTGCCCCCGTGGGGCCGCAGCGGCGACGACCTCTACCTCCTCTACACGGGCGGCACCACCGGCATGCCGAAGGGCGTCATGTGGCGCCAGCACGACCTGTTCCTGCTCCTCAACGCGGCCGCCTTCGTCCGCTACCCCGAGGACGCCGGCCCCGAGGTCGTCGCCACCACGATCGCCGGGCCCGGCCCCGTGCACCTGCCGGCCTGCCCGCTCATGCACGGCACCGGCGCCCTCACCTCGTTCTCGGCGTTCGACTCCGGCGGCTGCGTCGTCACCCTGCCGTCCACGTCGTTCGACGTCGTCGAGCTGCTCGACACGATCGAGCGGGAGCGGGTGAACACGCTCGCCATCGTGGGCGACGCCTTCGCCAAGCCCATGCTCCGGGCCCTCGACGAGCACCCGGGCCGCTGGGACCTGTCGAGCCTGCGGGTGATCGGCTCGTCCGGGGTGATGTGGAGCGAGGAGACCAAGCAGGGCCTGCTCCGCCACCACCCGGGGCTGATCCTCGCCGACGCCTTCGCCTCCTCGGAGGCCCTCGGCATGGGCACGTCGGTGTCCACCGCCGGGGGCACGACGCGGACGGCGAAGTTCGTCCTCGGCGAGAACACGAGGGTGGTGACCGACGACGGCCGGGACGTCGTGCCCGGGTCGGGCGACGTCGGCCGGGTCGCCGTCCGGGGCCGGACGCCGGTCGGCTACTACAAGGACCCGGCGAAGACGGCGGCGACGTTCCTCGAGATCGACGGGGAGCGCTACTCGGTGCCCGGCGACTACGCCACCGTGGACGCCGACGGCACCCTGCGGCTGCTCGGCCGGGGGTCGGTGTGCATCAACACCGGCGGGGAGAAGGTCTTCCCCGAGGAGGTCGAGGAGGCCCTGAAGACCCACCCGGCGGTGCGGGACGCCGTCGCCGTCGGCGTGCCCGACGAGCGCTTCGGCGAGGCCATCACCGCGGTCGTCGAGCCCGCCCCCGGCGCCGCGCTGGACGAGGCCGACGTGATCGCCCACGTGAAGGCCAGGCTGGCGTCCTACAAGGCCCCGCGGCGGGTGATCGCCGTCGACGCCATCGGCCGGGCGCCCAACGGGAAGGTCGACTACCGGCGCCTCCGGCGGCTGGCCGAGGAGCGGGTCGGCGCCACCCCGTAGGGGCGCCCGCGAGGGGTCGGAACCGCCGTCGCGGGCCGCTATCTTCTCCGCCCGAGGGCCTGCAAGCTGCTCGCAGGCCAGGAGGGCAGTGAAGTGATCGTCGTACGTTTGGCGCCAGCGCCGCTCGTCGACGAGACGGGTGGCGGCGCTGGGGGCCTCCGTTGGACGCCATGACCGCGCCCATGGACGTGGTGCTGACGACCGTCGGCACGGCGGAGGTCCTCGACCACTACGGGGACCTCCTCGCCGACGAGCGCGTGCGCGAGCACGTGCGGCTCGTCGTCATCCCCGACCGTCGCACGCCCTGGGACCTGTTCCGCCGGGTCGGCGAGCTCCAGGACCGGGGCGTGGACGTGGTGTGCCCGACGGTGAGGGAGCAGGAGGACCTGCTCACCGAGCTGGGGGCGCGCTGGTTCGTCCCCGCCGACTCGGACAACCGCCGCAACATCGGGTTCCTGATCGCCTGGCGCGACGGCCGCGAGGTCGTCGTGTCGGTCGACGACGACAACTATCCGATCGACGCGGACTTCTTCTCGACCCACTCGATCGTCGCCGCGCCCAAGGTGGCCGGTGACCTCGTCTCGTCGCCGTCGGGGTGGTTCAACCCCTTCGACCTGCTCGACTGCGAGCCGGTGCCGGTGTGGCCCCGCGGGTTCCCCTACCGCTCCCGCCGGGCCGTCACCGTGGCGACGACGAAGGGCGAGGCGCCGGTGGCGATCAACGCCGGGCTGTGGCTCGGCGAGCCGGACGTGGACGCCGCCACCCGGCTCACCGTGCGGCCGCAGACGACCACGCCGGCCAGGGGCCCGCTGCTCCTGGCCCCCGACACGTGGTGCCCGGTCAACGTCCAGAACACCGCCGTGCGCCGCGAGGTGCTCCCCGCGTGGTGGACGGTGCGGATGGGCTACCGGGACGGCGGGCTCGCCATCGACCGCTACGGCGACGTGATCGCCGGGCTGTTCGCCCAGGCCTGCGCCAAGCACCTGGGCCACACCGTGCGGGTCGGCGACCCCTACGCCCGCCACCTGCGGGAGTCCTACGCCACCCTGGACGACCTCGCCGCCGAGCTGCCGGCCGCCCTCCTGCTGGAGGACCTGGCCGGCTGGCTGGTGGGCGCCAAGCTCGACGGGCGGGACTACGCGGCCGCCTACGGGTGCCTGAGCCACCTCATGGAGGACCAGGTCGAGCGCATGCGGGGCACCGTCTGGACCGACACGGCGCGGGGCTTCTTCCACCAGGTGGCCCACCGGATGCGGGCCTGGCTCCAGCTCCTCGAGCGGGCCGCCGGGTCCTGACGGGGCCGCGCCCCCCGGGCGCCGGAGCGACCGGCCGGCGCCCGGCCTCGGCGCGCCCGCCGCCGGCCCGCCGGCCACCCGCTGCCCGCCGGCCGCCCGGCCCTGGCGCGCCCGCCGCCGGCCCGCCGGCTACGCCTCCCCCGGCGGCCGCCAGGGCTGGAGCCACGGCGTCGCCGGCCACCCCTCGGCCGCGGCCATGAGCGGGAAGGCGGTGGCGCCGTCGATCGACTCCCTCACGATGTCGGCGTGGCCGGCGTGGCGGGCGGTCTCCTGGATCAGGTGGAGCAGCACCCACCGGACCGACCACGCCTCCACGTCGGCCGGGAACCACGGCACGCCCCTCGGGACCGGCACCGGGTGGCCGAGGTCGGGGATCGACGCCACGACCGCGTCGGTCTCGGCCGCAGCCGCCTCGTGGTCGGCCAGCACGGCCGCCAGCGTCTCGTCCGGCCCCATCCGGAAGCCGGCCTCGTAGTCGCCGTCCGGCGCCCTGGCCTCCTGGCGCACCGTCCGCATCCACGACCGCTCCACCGACGCGCAGTGCTTGACCAGCCCGCCCACGCTCAGCGGGCTGGCGGTCGGCGTGGCCCGCGCCTGGTCGTCGGTGAGCCCGTGCGCGGCGATCCGGAGCACGTGGCGCTGCTGGGCGAGGAACGAGAGGAGCCCGTCGCGCTCGTCGGCGACGGGGCGGACGTTGCCGGGCATGCCCGCATCCTCGCGCCCGCCTACGGCCCGACGGCGAACGACCTCGCCGCCCACCCGGACAGCTGGGCGAGGCGGGGGTGGGCGCAGTGGTCGACCGACGTGGCCCGCACCCGGAACCGGTAGGTGCCCTGGCGGCGGTACTCGTGGGGCAGGCGCAGGCCGACGGCCTCGCCGACCGGGCCGCAGGCCGTCGTCACCCAGAGCGTCGACCCGTCGCCCCAGTCCACCTCGAACGACACCACCGACCCGTCCCGGTCGACGGCCCCGACCGGCACCTGCCACACCCGCCCGCCGTCGTCGCCGGGCACCGGCCCGTGCAGGTCGCCGGCCCGCACCGACGGCCGGGGCGAGCCGCTCCCGGCGGCGAGGAGCAGGGCGAGGAGGGCGGCGGCAGCGGCGGTGGGCACGGCCCTTCCGACGACGGCGCCGGCCCGGCGGTTCCCCGAGGGGCCGCCGCTAGGGTGGCCCGCCATGGCCGACCTCGGGTTCGACGGCAAGGTGGCGATCATCACGGGCGCCGGGGGCGGGCTGGGACGGGAGCACGCGCTGCTGCTCGCGTCCAGGGGAGCGCAGATCGTCGTGAACGACCTCGGCGGATCGGTGACCGGCGAGGGCGCCTCCGAGGGCCCCGCCGCCACGGTCGCCCAGGAGATCGAGGACCAGGGCGGCGTGGCCGTCCCCGACACCAACAGCGTCGCCACGCCCGAGGGCGGGGCCGCGGTCGTCCAGACCGCGCTCGACGCGTTCGGGCGGGTCGACATCGTGATCAACAACGCCGGCATCCTGCGGGACAAGGCGTTCCACAACATGGAGCCCGGCCTCGTCGACGCCGTGTTCGACGTCCACCTGAAGGGCGCCTTCAACGTCACCCGCCCGGCGTGGGTCAAGATGCGCGAGCAGGGCTACGGCCGGGTGCTCACCACCTCGTCGCCGGCCGGCCTGTTCGGCAACTTCGGCCAGGCCAACTACGGTGCCGCCAAGATGGGCCTCGTCGGGCTGACGCGCGTGCTCGCCGTCGAGGGCGCCCGGTACGGCATCAAGGTCAACGCCATCGCGCCGGTGGCGAGGACCAGGATGACCGAGGACCTCCTCGGCCCGGTGGCGGACAAGCTGGAGCCCCGGCTGGTGTCGCCGGTGGCGGCGTGGCTGGTCCACGAGGACTGCCCGGTCACCGGCGAGGTGTACTCGGTCGGCGGCGGCCGGGTCGCCCGGGTGTTCGTGGGCGTCACCGAGGGGTGGTTCTCGCCCGGCCTCACGCTCGAGGACGTGCGCGACCACTTCGAGGAGATCAGGGACGAGACCGCCTACACGGTCCCGGCCAACATCGGTGAGGAGATGCTGCTCACCCTCGAGCGCCTCGGCTGAAGCCAGGCGCGCTGGGCCGCACGGCCCATCCTCGACGTCAGCGGGCGGTCCCCACTCAAGAACCCCGGCGCGGGGTTCGACAGGAGAGACCATGCGACGTGTTCCGGCTGCACTGCTGCTCGTGCTCGCCCTGGCGGCGACCACGGCGCCGGCCGCCGCCGGCCAGGACCGGGCGGCGGTGCGCGACGGCGCCGGCGCCGCCCGCGCCTCGGCGGCCATGGAAGGGACGGGGGAGGGCGTGGTCGACGGGCTGCCGTCCGGGCGCTCGGGCGCCGGCACGGCCGAGGCCGGCGACGTGGACGACCCCCTCTACAACCACGAGATCACGTTCCCGGTGGAGGGCGACCGCTTCTACGTCGACTCGTTCGGGGCCTGCCGCGACGGGTGCTCGAGGACCCACCAGGGCATCGACGTCATGGCCGACAAGATGCAGCGCATCCTCGCCGCCCAGTCGGGCGTGGTGACGGCCATCCAGCACGAGGCCGACGGCAACTACGTGTTCGTCACCGGCGACGACGGCTGGCAGTACTGGTACATCCACGTCAACAACGACACGCCCGGCACCGACGACGGCGCCAACCTGTGGGAGTACGCGTTCGCCCCGGGGGTCGAGGAGGGCGCACGGGTCGAGCGGGGCCAGTTCATCGCCTACGTGGGCGACAGCGGCAACGCCGAGTACACCGCCTCCCACCTCCACTTCGAGCTGCACTACCCGGACGGCACCTGGGGCGGCCACGTCGTCAACCCGTACTACTCGCTGATGCTGGCCGAGGGCCGGCCCGTGGCGGGGCTGTGCGGGTTCAACCACACGAGGGTGCCGCCGCCGGCCGCCTCCCCGACGTCCGCCGGCGGCTACTGGATGCTCGACAACCAGGGCGGCGTGCTCTCCTACGGCGGCGCCGGCTGGCAGGGCGGGCTCGACGGCGCCACCACCGTCAGCGGGATCGCCTCGACCCTGGACGGCCGCGGCTACTGGGTGGTCGACCGGGGCGGCGCGGTGACCCCGCTCGGCACGGCCCGCTCCTTCGGCGACGCCCGCAGCGTGCGCCACGCCGCCATCGTCAACATCACGAGGTCGAGGACCGGCAACGGCTACTACCTGCTCGCCAGCGACGGGCGGGTGTTCCGGTACGGCGACGCCCCGCCGGTCGGCTGGCCGGAAGGAGCGAGGACCACGTTCGTCGGCATGAACCGCACGGCGACCGGCGACGGCTACTGGGTGCTCGACAGCCGGGGCCGGGTGTTCGCCTACGGCAACGCCAGGGACTTCGGCGACCTGCCGGCGGGCTCGGGCACGGCCGTCGGCCTGGCCGGCACGGCCACCAACAACGGGTACTGGGTGCTGACGAGCGACGGGCGGGTCCACACCTTCGGCGACGCCGTCGACCTGGGCGACCCCGTGGACCTCGGCGTGTGCGTCGACTCGGCGGCCGTCCGCATCCGGCGCACGGCGTCGGGGCGGGGCTACTGGGTGGCGATGAGCGACGGGGACATCCACCAGTTCGGCGACGCCTTCGACTTCGGCGACCCCAACGACCCGGCCTGGTGGCACTTCCCGATCGTCGACATGGCCCTCCAGCCCTACCGGTAGGCGGGGCGCCGGGTCAGCGGTGGCGCCAGAGGTCGCGCAGGAGCGCGACCTCGGCGCCGTGGTGCACGACCTCGTCGTAGGCGTGGAGGACCAGGGAGGCGTGGCTCTCCTCGGCGAACGGGCCGAACGCCGGGCCGATCGGGCGGGCCCACCCCTCCTCGTCGAGCGACCCGAAGGCGCCGCGGAAGGCGGCCCAGGCGGCGTCCAGCCCGGCCAGCGCCTCGGCCGCCGTGCCCACCCACTCGAGCTCGCCGAACGCCGTCCCCCGCGTGCCGAAGGCCCGCTCGGTGTAGGAGTCGAGGCAGGCGACGGCGATGTGCCCGGTGCGCCAGGCGATCGTCGTGACCGGCGGCGGGTCGGGCTCGGGCCGCTCGACGTCGGCGACGAAGCGGCCGTCGCCCGCCGGCCGGACCGACCAGCAGCCGGCGACCGGCTCCCACAGGTACTCGTCGTCGCCCATCCCGTCCATGCGGCCGCGGACGCTCTCCCACGAGAAGTCGAAGCCGGCGAGGAGCAGCGCCCGGACGTCGACGGTCATGCCAGCAGGGCGAGCACCGACCGCTCCAGCACGGACCTGGCCACGTCCGGCGGGCGGCCCATGATGCTGCGGAGCGTGTCCCAGCTGCTCCACGAGAGGGTGGCGTCCAGGGCGTCGAGGAGCTGGGCGGCGTCGGGCTCCTCCCGCCGCGAGAGCTCCGGCGCGAACGTGCGGGCCACCTCGCCCCGCAGGAAGTCCTGGGCCATCCGCAGCCGGGTGGTGAGGACCATCGAGGTCGGCGCGTGGACGTTGGCCGCCCGCCGCATCGGCGTCACCACCTCGAACAGGCGGGCCCGCTCGGACACGAAGTCGCCGACCCGCCGCTCGAGCGGGGCGTCGGGGTCGATGCGGGAGACCTCGCGGGACGTGCGGGAGAAGAAGCGGTCGGCGACCGCGGTGAACAGCTGCTCCAGGTCCTCGAAGTGGAGGAACACCGAGCGGACGGACACGCCGGCCCGGTCGGCGATGCGCGGCGCGGTGGGGCGAAGGTCGCCCTCGAGCAGGAGCTCGGTGCAGGCGGTGACGATCGCGTCCTTGGTGCGGTGCGCGCGCGCCACCCGTCCGTCGACCGGTGCGTCGGCATCGCGGCCGTTCATCCTGTTGCAGCCTACGGCCCGGAGAGCTCGGTCGCGGCGAGGGCCACGGGGCTCCCCTGGTGCACCACCATGCGCCACCGCCCGCTCCGCTCGGCGCGCGCGAACAGGTTGAGGGCGGCGACCGTCCCGCCGCCCTGGTCGCCGAGTAGGTTCTCGTCGAGGGTCACCCAGGCGACGTCGCCGGTGACGTTGGCGACGACGTCGGTGAGGATGAACTGCAGGGCGGCCGCCGACCGGAAGAGCACGAGGAACGACCCGGACACCGCGCCCCAGCCCCGGAGGGTGGACCACCCGGGGTGGGTGCAGGTGATGCGGTCGGAGTGCTCCCACACGTCCGACATGGCGTCGAGGTCCCTGCCCTCGAACGCCTCGTAGAAGGCGGAGTTGGCGTCGAGCACGGCGGCGAGGTCGTCGGCGGAGATGGCGGGAGCCTACCGACGCGCTCAACACCGCCTGGCGGCACGCCGATGTACGGGTGTGGTCGCCACCCGCCCGGTGTCCCTCGACGTGGTCGACGGCATCCTCGCCGGGCTGCCGGGCACCTACGTCGCCGTCGCCGTGGGCGCCGAGCGCCTGGTGGCCGGCCCGACCGGGCTGTTCCTGCTGGCCCCGCCGGCGGCCGACGGCCTGGCCGCCACCGCGGCCCGCCTGGCCCGCCGGGCGGCCGAGGCGCGCGTCGCCCTGGCCAGGGAGCTCGCCTGGGTGCCGTTCGTCGACGCGCTGGTCGTGGCCGACGACGACGCCGCGCCCGGCCCGGCCACCGTCGTCCCTTCCGCCCTCCTCGGCCGGGTGCTGACCGAGGGCTCCCCCATCCTCGACGCCCCGACCGTCGAGCGGGTGGGCGAGGCGGCGGCCGCCCTCTGGGCCAGGATGGACGGGTGCAGCCGACCAGGACCGCCCGATCGAGCGACGGCGTCGTCGTCGCCGTCCACGACCTGGGCGGTGCCGGCCGGCCGGTCCTCCTCGCCCACGCCACCGGCTTCCACGGCCGCGTCTGGGCACCGCTCGCCCGCCGGCTGAGCGACCGCGCCGCCTGCTGGTCCCTCGACTTCCGGGGCCACGGCGACACGCCGCCCCCGCCGGCGCTCGACTTCCGATGGGAGGGGTTCGCCGACGACGTGCTCGCCGTGGTCGACGAGGTCGGGCTGGCCGGGGCCGTCGGCGTCGGGCACTCGAAGGGCGGCGCCGCGCTGGTGATGGCCGAGGCCCGCCGGCCGGGGACCTTCGCCGGGCTGTGGCTGTTCGAGCCGATCGTGTTCCCGCCGGCGCGCTACGACCCGGCCGACGACGGCGGCGAGCACCCGCTGGCCGAGGGCGCCCTCCGGCGGCGGCCGTCGTTCCCGTCCTTCGAGGAGGCGCTCGCCAACTTCCGGGGCAAGGAGGCCATGGCCGCCTTCGACGACGAGGCCCTGGCCGCCTACGTCGAGCACGGGTTCGCGCCAGGCGACGACGGCGAGGTCCACCTCAAGTGCCGGGGCGAGTGGGAGGCCCAGGTCTACCGGATGGGCGGGCGCCACGGCGGGTGGGACGCGGTGCCGGCCGTGCGCTGCCCTGCGGTGGTGGCGGCGAGCGGCGACGGCGGCCCGCCGGCCCTCGTCGCCCCGGCCGTGGCCGACCGCCTCCCGGCCGGGCGGCTGGAGCGCTTCGACGGCCTCGGGCACTTCGGCCCGCTCGAGGACCCGGCGCTCGTGGCCGACCGGGTCCGCGCGTTCCTCGACGAGGTCGACCGCCCGCTATCCTCTGAGGCGATTTGAGCGCCATCACCCTCACCCCCGGCGAGGGGTGGACCGGTCGGCTCATCGCCCGTCACTTCGGATGGCTCGTCGCCGCCGCCGTGCTCGCGATCGGGCTCCTCCTCGGCTACGCCATCGCCTCGCCCGCACTGGCCCGCATCGTGCTCGGCGTGGCGGTCAGCGGGCTGCTCGTCGCCTGGGTGTTCATCGACCGGGACAAGGCCATCCCGGCCGTCGTCGTCTACCTGGTGCTGCTCGGGGCGCTGCGGCGCTGGCTGTCCTTCGAGCTCGGCTCGCTCAGCAACGCCGACCCGCTGCTCGCCGTCGGCCCCCTCGTCACCGCCGCCCTGTTCCTGGTGGCGGCGCGGCGGGGCGCCTTCCGCGAGCGCAACAAGCTGACCTCGGTCGTCCTCCTCATCACCGTGCTCGGCGTGGTCGGCTCGGTGAACCCGCTCCAGGGCAGCCTCGCCGCCGCCCTGCCAGGGATGGTGATCTTCCTCGTCCCGATCCTGTGGTTCTGGATCGGCCGCACCCTGGTCGACGACCGCAAGCTGGCCCAGGTCTACGCCATCGTCGGCGGCCTGGCCGTCCTCGCCGCCGTCTACGGCATCGCCCAGAGCGTCGGGTTCTTCTTCTCCTTCGACCAGTTCTGGGTCGACGCCGTCCAGGACACCTACGTGTCGATCAAGGTCGGCCGGGGGGTGGTCAGGGGGTTCGGCTTCGCCTCGTCGGCGGCCGAGTACGGCAAGCTCCTCGGCCTCGCCGTCGCCATCTACGGCGCCCGCTTCCTCACCCGGCGCAACGGCAGCCGCCTCGTCTACCCCGCCCTCGGCCTCGTCCTCGGCGTCGCCCTGCTCCTTTCGGCCCTGCGGACGACGACGGTGCTGACCGTCGTCGCCTGCGGCGCCCTCTACGGGGCGCAGAAGGGCGCGTCGATCACCCGGGTGCTGTGCCTCGGGGTGGCCGGCGTGATCGTGCTCGTCCTCGGGCTCAGCCTGCTCGGCCCCCGCTTCGGCGAGGACAACGTCGGCGTGCTGGTCGAGCGCCAGGTGAGCGGCCTGTCCGACCCGCTCAACCCGGGCGAGTCGACCCTCGGCCAGCACGGCAACCTCGTCGTGCGGGCCGTCCAGGGCGCCATCACGACCCCGACCGGCCAGGGGACGGCCACGATCACGATCGCCGGCAAGAAGTTCGGCGAGAGCCAGGCCGGCGACATGGACGCGGCCGACGCCGCCATCGCCTTCGGCGTCGTCGGCATCTACGCCTACGTGATGCTGTGCTGGCGGCTCGGGCTGCGGGCCTACACCGTCGCCGTCAGGCGCCGGGACTGGCTGGCCCTCGCCGCCCTCGGCGTCGGGATCGTCAGCAGCCTCCAGTGGCTGAACGGCGGGCTGTACACGATCGGGCCGCTCGCCTGGATGACGTTCGGCTGGCTCGACCGCAGGGCGAACGCCGACGTCGCCGCCGGCGACCTGGAGCCGCAGGCCGCCGTCGCCGCCACGTGAGCGGTCCCCGGCCGCTGCTGCTGGGCCTCGACTGGTCGACGACCTACGGCGGCGGCCTCAACCGCTACCTCCGCGAGCTGGGCACGGCCCTCGCCGCCGACGGCGGGGCGCCGCCGCTCGCCGTCGTCGTCGGGCCGGCCGACGGCGCGCCGCCCTGGGTCCGCTCGACCAGCACGCTCGCCGTCCCCATCCCGGCCCGGCTGCGGGCCCTCGGGCGGGTGGCGGCCGAGGCGGCGCGGGAGGCCGACGTCGTCGACGTGCACTTCGCGCTGAACGGCACGGTGGCCCTCGCCGCGCCGGCCCTCCGCCGGCTGCCGATGGTCGTCCACTTCCAGGGGCCGTGGGCCGACGAGAGCGCCGAGATGGGCGAGCGGCGGCGCAGCGTGATCGCCGGGAAGCGGGCCGTCGAGCGGGCCGTGTACCACCGGGCCGCCGCGCTCGTCGTGCTGTCCAGGGCCTTCGCCGACATCCTCGTCGACCGCTACGGCGTGCCCCGCCGGCGCATCCGGGTGCTCGCCCCCGGCGTCGACCTCGCCCGCTTCTCGCCCGGCGACCGGGCCGCGGCGCGGGCCCGCCTGAGCGTGCCCGACGGCGCCTGGACGGCGGTCGTCGTCCGCCGGCTCGTGCCCCGCATGGGGATCGACGTGCTCCTCGACGCCTGGGCGGCGCTCGACGACCCCGACCGGCTCCTGCTCGTCGTCGGCGGCGGCGTGGCCAGGGACGACCTGGAGCGCCGGGCGGCCGACCTCGGCCTCGGCGACCGGGTCCGCTTCCTCGGCCAGGTGCCCGACGAGGACCTGGTGGCCGCCTACCGGGCCGCCGACGTGTCCGTCGTGCCCTCGCTCGCGCTCGAGGGGTTCGGGCTGGTCGTGCTGGAGGCGCTGGCCTGCGGCACGCCGGTGGTGACGACCGACGCCGGCGGGCTGGGCGAGGCCGTCGAGGGACTCGACCCCGGCCTGATCGT
>DASWMK010000036.1 GCA_036399815.1 Acidimicrobiales bacterium | reverse complement strand
AGGTAACAGGTGACGATCCCGATCCCCAGCCACTTGATCTGGCGGTTCACGCGGCGACGACCTGGTCATCGGGGAGGCGGTCGGCCGGCTTCACCGTGCTGCCGTCGGAGATGCGCAGCAGCAGGGCGAGCAGCACGTAGTTGGCCACGAGCGACGAGCCGCCGTAGGAGACGAACGGCAGGGTGACGCCGGTCAGGGGCAGCAGGCGGATGACGCCGGCGATGATCAGGAACGCCTGGAGGCCGAGCAGGGTGGTGAGGCCGACGGCCAGCAGCTTCTCGAACGGGTGCTCGGTGCGGGCCGCCACCCGCAGGCCGGAGCCGACCATCACCATGAAGGCCACGAGCACGATCGTGGCCCCGAGCAGGCCGAGCTCCTCGCCGATGACGGCGAAGATGAAGTCGGTCTCGTTCACCGGGATGACGTCGGGGGTGCCGAGGCCGATCCCCGTGCCGGCCACGCCGCCCCAGGCGAGCGCGTAGATGGCCTGCACGATCTGGTAGCCGTCGCCGGCCCGGTCGGCCCATGGGTCGAGCCAGATGTCGACCCGGTCCTGCACGTGGGAGAACGCCGTCCAGGCCACGTAGGAGCCGGCGGCGAAGAGCAGGAGGCTGACGGCGAGGTAGGTCGCCCGCTCGGTCGCCACCCAGAGGAGCACGACGAACAGGGCGAAGAACAGCAGCGAGGAGCCGAGGTCGCGCTCGGCGGTCATCACGACGAGCGAGAAGCCCCAGGCCAGCAGCACCGGGCCGAGGAGGCGCAGCTCGGGGAGCTTGATCGGCCCCAGCCGGAACGTGAGCATCCCGAGCATCTCGCGCCGCTCGACCAGGTAGGAGGCGAAGAAGACGGCCAGCGCGATCTTGGCGAACTCGCCGGGCTGGAAGTTGAGCGGGCCGAGGCTGACCCAGATGCGGGCGCCGTTGATGATCCGGCCCACGCCGGGCACGAGCGGCAGCAGCAGGAGGACGATGCCGAGCAGGGCGAACGACCACCGGTAGCGCTCGAGGTCCCTGGCCCGGCGGACGACGACCAGGGTGGCGACGAAGGCGACGATCCCGACGGCCGTCCACGTCGCCTGGAGGGCGGCCAGGTCCTCGTTCAGGCGGGCGATGAACACGTAGCCGATGCCGTTCAGCAGGGCGGCCACCGGCAGCAGCACCCCGTCGGCGTTCGGAGCCAGGCGCCGGGTGGCGAGGTGGGCGACGCCGAGCAGCACGAGCACGATCCCGAGGAACGGGCCGATGTCGGCCGGCAGCGACGCCGTGCGCCCCAGGCTGGCCAGCGCGTAGAGGCCGCCCGTGATGACGATCCCGAGCAGGATGAGCCCGAGCTCGGTGTTGCGGCGGATGGCCCGCATCATGAGGTCGTCGTCGTGCTCTCGATCGTGACGGCCGGGGCCGTGGTGGTGGGCGCGGGCGACCCGCCGCCGACGGTGTCGATCTGGGCCTCGAGGTTGGCGACGAACTCCCTGGCCTCGTCGAGGGTGCCCTGGTCGGCGCCCTCCTCCAGGCGGTCGACCATCGACGCCGGCACCTCGGCCCTCGCGATGCCGGCCCGCTCGACGAGCGTGGGCTCGAACCAGAGGAACCCGCCCGGCCGGCCCCGGAACACGGCCACGTCGGCGCCGTCGAAGGCCACGAAGTAGGTGTTGCGGCCGTACCACCAGACGGCCCCGCCGGCCGCGCCGAGCACGCCGAGGACGAGCAGGAGGAAGAGCACGACCCGCCAGGTGACCCTGCGGTGGGCCCGGCGGGCGGCCCGCCGCTGGCGGCGGCTCGGGCGGGGCGCCGGCGGGGGGACGACGGCCACCGGGTTGACGATGGTGGTGTCGTCCACGAGCGGCGCCGGGCTGGAGAACCCGGCGAGGTCGGGCTCCCGGGCGGCGGTGGTCGGCGGCTCGGCGGCCAGCGCGCTGGACGCCCGGGCGGCCCGGTCGTCGTCGTCCACCACGTCGACCACGACGACGGTGATGTTGTCCCGGCCGCCGCCCTCGTTGGCCAGCCGGACGAGCTCCCTGGCGGCGTCGTCGGGGTCGGCCAGCCGGCGCAGCACGGCGGCGATGCGGCCCTCGTCGACCTCGTTGAACAGGCCGTCGCTGCACACGAGGAAGCGGTCGCCGACGAACGGCACGATCTCCCAGGTGTCGATGTCGACCTCGGGCTCGATGCCGAGCGCCCGGGTGACGATGTGGCGCTGCGGGTGGACGGCCGCCTCCTCGGGGGTGAGGCGGTCGTCGTCCACCATGGTCTGGACGAGCGTGTGGTCGTGGGTGAGCTGCTCCAGCTCGCCGTCCCTGAACAGGTAGGCCCGGGAGTCGCCGACGTTGGCGACGGCGATGCGCTCCTCGCCGTCGGCGGCCTCCGCCTCGCCGTCGCCCTCGGCGGTGGCGTCCCGCACGACGGCGACGGCGCAGAGGGTCGTCCCCATGCCCCGCAGCTCCGGCTCGTTGGACGCCCGCTCGAACACGGCGACGTTCGCGGCCCGGATCCCCTCGCGGAGGCCCTCGACGGTCGGCTCGAACGACGCCGCCTTCAGCGCCGCGAGGGCGACCTGGGAGGCGACGTCGCCGGCCCGGTGGCCGCCCATGCCGTCGGCGACGGCGAAGATCGGGTGGGCGACGAGCGAGCTGTCCTCGTTGACCGCCCTGACCCGCCCGGGGTCCGAGGCCGCTCCGGCCCGCAGGGCGGTCACCGCAGCTCCATCACGGTGTTGCCGACCTGGAGGCGGTCGCCCCGGTTCATCACCATCGGCCCGGACACCTTCCGGCGGTTGAGGTAGGTGCCGTTGGTCGAGCCGAGGTCCTCGACGAAGAACTGCCCGTCCCTCGCGAACACGCGGGCGTGGAGCTGGGAGACGTAGGTGTCGTCGAGGGTGACCTGGCACCCGGCGGCCCGGCCCACCGTCACCTCCTCGTCCAGCGGGAAGGACCGGCCCCGCAGCGCCGCCGGCTCGGTGACGGTGAGGGAGGCGCCGCTGCCGCCGCCGCCCCGCCTGGCGTCCCGGCGGCCCTCACGGCGCTCCCTGCGGCTCGGCCGGGGCGCGACCTCGGGGATGCGCGGGCCGCTCACCTCGGCCCAGACGGCCCGCAGCACCCGCAGGAAGAACAGGTAGAGCAGCAGGAGCAGGCACAGCTTGAGGATCGTGAGGAGGGATTCCGACACCGGCGACCGAGCGTAGTTGGACGGTTCTCGCGCCCCGGGTCTGCCCGGTGGCCCTGCGCGCGAAACGACGGGTCAGGACGCCTCGAAGCGCATCCGGGTGTTCCCGAAGGCGACCTCGTCGCCGTCCTGGAGCGCCCGCTCGGTGACGCGGACGCCGTTCACCCTGGTGCCGTTGGTCGATCGGAGGTCCACGACGACGAAGCCGGTGCCCTGCGGGCGGATCTCGGCGTGGTTGCGGCTGACGTTCGGGTCGTTGAGGACGACGTGGCACTCCGGCAGCCGGCCGACCGTGGTGACGCCCTCCCCGAGCACGATGCGCTCGCCCGACGGGGTGACGAGCGCGCCGGCCCCGGCGCCGCCCTCGCCCTCCCGCATCCGGCCCTCGATGGCGAACGACCCGGTGCGGAGGTTGTCGTCGATGACGAGCTCGACCTCGACCGGCCCCATGAACGTGTAGGCCTCGTCGCGGGCGTGCTCGCGGGCGCAGTCGGCCAGCTCCCGCCCGAGCGCGTCGTGGACCTCGGCGAACTGGTCGTAGTCGCTGTCGCTCAGGTAGACCGTGAAGCTGTTGGGGACGACGGTGCGGCCGGTGACCCCGACGCTGCGGTTGTCGTCCATCTCCCGGGTGAGCCGCCGCCCGAGCTCGACGGGCTTCAGCCCGCTGCGAAAGGCGCGCGCGAACACGCCCTCCACCATGCGCTCGAGGCGCCGCTCGAAGGCCTGGAGGCCCATCCCGCCACACTACCGGGGCCGGCCGCACCGCCTGCGGCCACCGGCTAGGCTGCCCGACCTGCTCACTCGGGCGAGTGGCGGAATTGGCAGACGCGCAGGATTCAGGTTCCTGTGTCCGCAAGGACGTGAGGGTTCAAGTCCCTCCTCGCCCACCACGGGTCGCCGGCGGCCGCGTGAGGTTCGGCTGACGACATTGCCGTTCCTGACGTTCCCCACCTGACGCGATGGCGTCCTAAGCGCCGCCTCGGACGAGTAGCACAATTCCAGCTCCGACCATGCTGCCCCCAATTCCCGTCAAGAACGCAGCCAGGTCAGGCGAGGTCGCTGCGGTAGCGACACCGGCAAGGCCGACGCCAGCCACGATGCACCAGATCGCAGCGAGGAACCACGCCAGTGCCTCGTGTCGAGAGCGGAGGGCGTGGTAGCCCCCCATGCACGCCGCAGCCACCAAACCGAGAGCGATCGCTGCCGCACCTGCGTCGCTGTGCCCAAGTGAGGCCACATCGGCGAACGTAGCATCGCGTGATCCTATTGATGCGCTGGCGGTGCTATCAGGCCACCAGTAGGGTACGGGGGATGAAGCGACTGGGCGGACGGCGGCACCAGCGTACGGTCGTTCTCGCCATCATCGTGGCCCTACTGGTGAGCGCGTGCGCCGGCGACGGTGGGAACGACGAGGAAAACGTCGGTACGTCTCTCGATACAACGTCTTCTTCAGCACCATCGTCGTCCAGCTCGTCTCCTCCTTCAACCGCTGAGACCACAACGTCGACCCAGGCGACGATGCCGGACGTCATAGGTCTCACGGAGAGTGAAGCGCGGTCGGCGCTGCTCGCCGACGGCGTACGAGAGAGTGATATCGTCATAGACGAACAAGAGAGCCTTGAGCCCGCCGGGACGGTGATCGAATCGGTGCCGAGCTCAGGAGGGCGGATCACCGGCTCGGTCAACCTCTTGATAGCAGTACCGGTGGGCGATGTTCCCGATTTCATCGGGCAGCAAGTTAGTGCGGTTCGCGAATGGGCGACGGACCGAGGTATTACCGTCACAGAGGAAGCCATTCCGGACGACTCGGCGCCCGAGGGCCAGATAATTGAGACGACGCCGCGCCCAGGCGAGGTGGCTACATCGGAAATACTCGTGCGCTATGCAACCAACCCATTAGTTGTGCCGCTTGCGGACATCGAATTCACGAACGACGCTGACTATTGCTACTCAACTGAGTTCGGTATCGAAGCGTCCGTCAATGGCGAATTTCAGCAAGACAGCATCGCCATTGAACCGTCGGAGGACAGCTCCACGCCGTGTGTCCTCGAGTACAACTTGGGGCGCGACTGGACGCGTCTGAAGGCGACGGTGGGGATTGAGGACTCGTCCGATACGGAAGCTCGGTACAGGGTTCAGGTTCTCGGCGACGACAACGAGCTGTGGAACAACGTACTGTCATTCGCCGAGCCGCAGGCGCTTGACGTCGATATGACGAACATTCTGCGCTTGAAAGTCATCATCACGACCCTCGTTACGAATGTAGACGGGCGTGCGGTCCTCGGAGACGTGAGACTGATCGGCGATGAGGCGACCGTCCCCAGCACGACGAGTACGACGTCGTGAAATGGCAGGGGACGACGCGGATGGGACCAACGCAACCGCCGGGCGCAAGGGCTTTCTCATCGTTGTCGGGCTCTTCGCTGTCGCAGTAGCAATCATCGTCGTGGGAGTGGCTCTGTACACGGACTCGAATGGCGCCGAGTCCGGAGGAGCGACAACGATTCCGTCGTCTCGCTCACCCTCCTCCGAATCCGTCGACGAGCCACCGTCTTCATCTTCCACCACGGGAACGAGACTCTCGCC
Source organism: Acidimicrobiales bacterium (assembly GCA_036399815.1). NCBI lineage: Bacteria > Bacillati > Actinomycetota > Acidimicrobiia > Acidimicrobiales > Acidimicrobiales bacterium. Next base: position 8,299 of record DASWMK010000036.1, on the reverse strand, counting down.
CCTCGCGGCTGGGAGCATCATCTTCGGGATGTCCCGTGGCGGGACGTCGCAGGTGTTCATTCGCGACCTTGCGTCAGGGGCTCAGCACGAAGTAGCGGGTGAGTTGGTGAACCCGGTGCAACCGACCTCCGATGCCGACGGCGCCCGCATCGCCGTCGTCGCCGACGACGGAGCCGGGATTTACCTGAGACGATCCCGGGACGACAGCTTCATTCGTCTACCTCTCCCAGCTAGATCACACAGCCCCGCCCTGTCTCCCGATGGACTACAGATGGCATTCGTGTCTGAGGTGTCAGGTCAAGAGGACATTTATATCGTTGATATCGCTACACTGAGTGTGCGGGCCGTAGCGGACTCCTCCTCTGACGAATTCGATCCGGCATGGGCCCCGACGGGCGATTATCTGGCATTCGTACGCCATGGGTCGGTGTCGGACGATGTTGTCGTAGTGACACCGGATGGTGCTGTCGTCTCCGTCGTCGATTCGCCTGGTGCCAAATGGTCACCTGCGATCAGCGCTATCCCGATTGACGGTGCATCGCTCGTGTCCTTCGTTGGTAGCGTCGAAGGGCAGCGCGATCCGCAACTCGCCACACTGGCATCCGGCGTGGTCGTAGCGACGCATGCAACGCCTGGGACGGATCTTGGCTTGACATGGTGCGGTAACGGGTCTCTGGTGGTCTCGTCGGTTGACAGCGGCCTGTTGATGATTTCCCCCGACGGCGAGCAGTCCGAGCTTGGCCAGACACAGGGCGCCTCCGATCCCCAGTGGTTCGGGCCAGTGGCATGACGTACGGCCGACGCGTCGACGACATGCCTGGCGGACGGCGGCGGACGCGAGGGGCCCCAAACGAGAACTGGAACCCCCCCCTCCTCCGATCACGGGGACGACCGACCGCCCCGGATTTCACGCTTGCGTGCCGGACCTGGGCTTCGGCGTCGCCTACCCCCGACGGCGATGTGACGGGCGACCCTTTGACATTGCGCTCCACGTGCCCCTTGATACATGCAGCCTGTATGTGAGGAGGATGCCGTGGTGCTTCCCAGGACGGACGTCGTCGAGGGCACGCCGGACGCGCTGGATCGGTTCGAGGGGCTGCTCCGGTCGCTGTCGGCCGAGGAGTGGGCCACGCCCACCCGGTGCACGGGGTGGACCGTCGCCGACGTGGCCGCGCACGTGGTCGGCAACGTCTCGCTGATCGCCACCGGGCGGGTCGGGGACTTCGCGGACCCGTCGCACGTCGAGCGGGAGGTCGGCCTGCGCAAGGGGCGCACGCCCGACCAGCTGGCCGACGAGCTGCATGAGGCGGGGAAGGTGGTCGCCGACCTGCTCGCCGCCTTCGACGACGACGCCTGGAACGGACCGCCGCCGGTCGCCATCCCGGGCACGCTCGGCCAGGGCGTCGAGGCCATCTGGCACGACGCCTACGTCCACGCCGAGGACATCCGCCAGGCCATCGGCCGGCCCGCCGACCGGGACGACCCCGGCCTGCGGGTCGCCGTCAGCCACGTCGCCGACACGCTCGACCAGCAGGGCTGGCGGCCGGCCACCATCGCCCTCGACGGCATGCCGGAGTTCCCGGTGAGCGGCGGCGGGGACCGCATTACCGGCGACCCGTACGAGTTCGTGATGGCCGGCACCGGCCGGGCCGACCCCGCCCCGCTCGGCCTGGACGAGACCGTCAACATCTACCGGCCGCAGTAGCGGGCCGCCGGCGGCCATGCTGCCGGGTGATGCCGACCAAGGCCGAGCAGTCCGACGCCACCCGTCGAGCGCTCGTCCGCGCCGCCAGGGACCTGTTCGCGGCGCACGGGTTCGCGGACACGGGCACCGAGGCGGTCGTCAAGGCGGCCGGCGTCACCAGGGGCGCGCTCTACCACCACTTCAGGGACAAGACCGACCTGTTCCGGGCCGTGTACGAAGACCTCGAGCAGGAGCTGGTCGAGCGGGTCGTGGCCGAGGTGGCGGCGGCGGGCGACCCGCTCGCCGTCCTCCACCGGGGCGCGGCGGCGTTCCTCGACGCCTGCCTCGACCCCGCCGTCCACCGCGTCGTCCTCCTCGAGGGCCCGTCGGTGCTCGGCTGGGCGACGTGGCGGGAGATCGACCAGGCGTACGGGCTCGGCCTCGTCCGCGCCGCGCTCGAGGCGGCCATGGGCGCCGGCGCCATCAGGTCCGTCCCCGTCGAGGCCCTCTCCCACGTGCTGCTCGGCGCGCTCGTGGAGGGCGCCATGCTCCTCGCCAACGCCGAGGACCGGGCGGCGACGAGGGCCGACCTCGGCGAGGCCATCGGCGCGCTCGTCGACGGGCTGGCGACGCCGCCGACGCCTTGACGCCCGCATTACGCCGTCGTCCGTAGCATGCGGCGTCCAGTGAGCGCGCTGCGGACCGCGCCGTGGACGAGGGCGCCCCTGCTCCTCGCCGCCCAGCCGGCCGTCGTCGCCGCCGTCGCCGGCGCCACCCTCGTGCTGGCCGCGGCGGCCGCCGCCCCGCCGCTGTTCCTCTCCTCGGCCGGCAACCGCGCCCTCGCCACCCAGATCGCCGAGCGGTGCGAGTGGACGACGGGCGCCACCCTGTCCGTCCCCGGCCCGGCCCCGCGCCTCGACGAGGCCATCACCGAGGAGGCCGCCCGCATCCCGAGGATCGGCGAGCCGGTGCGCACGGCCATCACCCCGGCGCTGAACGCCTCGCTCGCCGGCGCCGGCGACACCGTCTTCGCCCAGCTCATGACCCGGACCGGGGCGGCAGACCACGTCGAGGTGCTCGACGGGACGCCCGGCGCCGGCCTCCTCGTCCCCGACACGACGAGGGACCAGCTCGGCCTGGCCGTCGGCGACGAGCTCACCCTCACGTACTCGGGGGTGGCGGCGACGGCGCCGGTCGCCGCCTTCTACCGCGACCTGATCGACGTCCAGCCGCTGCCCGGCTGGTGGTGCTCGCAGCGGACGCTCATCCAACCGGCCGGGGACGCCGACCCGCGGGGCCGTCCGCCGCCCGTCGTCCTCGCCGACCGCGCCACCTACGACCGCGTCGTCCGGGCCCTCGGGCTGTCGAGGGCGGCGGACCACGAGCTGCCCCTCGACCCCGACGGCATCACCGTCGGCGAGGCGCGCGCCGTGGCCGCCGCCTTCGACGCGCTGCCCGGCCGCCTCCAGCAGGCGACCGGGCTGACCACGATCCCCGCCGACGTCCTCCGCCCCGCCGCCGGCGGCATCCACACCGGCGACGGCTTTCCTCGGGCCGAGAGCAACCTGCCGTTCGTCGCCGCCCGCTCCGTCGCCATCGTCGGCGCGCTGCGGGGCGCCGTGGAGCCGGTGTCCCTGGCCGGCGTGCTCGCCGCCGCGGTGCTCGTCGCCGCCGCGGGCACGTACTGGGTCGACCGCCGCAGGGGCGAGGTCGACGTCCTGGTGGCGAAGGGCGTCGGGCCGGCGGCGCTCGCCGTCAAGGCCTCCCTCGAGACGGCCCTGCCGGCGCTGGCCGGTGCGGCCGCCGGCTGGGGCGTGGCCGTCGCCCTCGTCCGCCTCCTCGGCCCGACCACCCTGGTGGAGCCGTCCGCCGTGGCCGACTCCCTCCGCCGGGCGGCCGTCGCCGCCGCCGCCGGCACGGCCGGGCTGGGCGCCGTCGCCGGGGCGCGGGCGCACCTCCTGGTGGCCCACCCGGTGGGCGGCCGGGCGTCGTGGCGCCGGTTCCTGCCCTGGGAGCTGGGCGTGCTCGGGCTGGCGGCGTGGTCGTACCGGCGCATCGGCATCGAGGGCGTGCCCGTGGCCAGGGGCGCCGAGGTGCCCCGCATCGACCTGCTCGCCCTCGTCTTCCCCCTGCTGTTCGTGGCCGGGTCGGTGGCGCTGGTCGGCCGCGTCGTCGCCTTCGGCCTCGCCCGCCTGCGCCGGGGCGGCGCCCGCTGGCCCGACTGGCTCTACCTGGCCGCTCGCCGCCTCGGCGGCGCTCCTCGGGTGGCGATGCTCCTCGTCGCCGCGTCGGCCATGGCCGTCGGCGTGCTCGTCTACGCCAGCGCCCTCACCTCGTCGCTGCGGTCGACCCTGGCGGCCAAGGCCAGGGTCGGCATCGGCAGCGACGTGGCCGTGAACCTGCGGGGCGCCCAGGCCATCCCGCCGGCCCTGGCCGGCGACGCCACGAAGGTGCTGCGCTCCAAGCGGACGGAGGGCGACGTCGACGTGCTCGGCGTCGACCCGGCGACCTTCGCCGGCGGCGCCTACTGGGACGCCACCTTCGCCGGCCGCTCGCTCGGCAGCCTCCTCGACGACCTGCGCCCCGCCGACCCGGCGGCCGGCCCCGTCCCCGCCCTGCTCGTCGCCGGCCGCCCGCTGCCGGGCGGCGACGTCGTCCACTTCCTCGACCCCGACGTGCCCGACCTCCGCGTCGACCCGGTCGCCGTCGTCGACGCCTTCCCGGGGATGACCGGCCCGAGGGCGCTCGTGGTCGTCCACCGCGACGTGGTCGCCGCCCTCACCGACGCGCCGGTGGTCGAGCTGTGGGCGAGGGGCGACCCGGACCGCGTCCTCGCCGACTTGGCCGACGCCGGCGTCGCCGTGCGGTTCACGTATTCCACCGCCGCCGTGGTCGACCAGTCCTCGTTCGCCACGGTCACGTGGGCGTTCGGGTTCATGCAGTCCCTCGGCGCCATCGCCGGGCTCATCGTGGTCGGCGGCGTCCTGCTCTACCTCGACACCCGCCAGCGGGCCCGCAAGGTCTCCTACGCGTTCCTCCGCCGCATGGGCCTCAGCCGCCGCGACCACCGGCGCTCGCTCGTCGCCGAGCTGGCGTCGACCCTGCTCACCGGGGCGGCCGCCGGTTCGGCCCTCGCCTGCCTGGCCGCCTGGCTCGTGTACCGCCGCATCGACCCGCTGCCCGCCGTCCCTCCCGTGCCGCTGCTGCGCCTGCCCGCCGCCGTCGTGGTGGCCGTGGCGGTCCTCACCGCGCTGGTGGCGTGGGCCGGCGCCCGCTCCGCGCAGGCCACCGCGGACCGGACCAACTCGGCGGAGGTGCTCCGGCTCGGCCGTTGACACCGAACCGTCACGCAAGGGTCGAACGCCCCCCGGCGTGGAGACGGTCGACCGGGTGGCGAGCGACCGCCCGGCGGGAGCACACGCTCAGGCGGGAAAGGCACAGCATGTTGGGACCTCGCGCGCTCGCGGCCACGGCGGCCGGAGCGCTCTTCGCGACCACGATCCTCGCCGCCGCGCCGGCGGCCACCGCCGGACCGTCCCCGGCGGCGGCCTCGGGCGGCGGCACGACCAGCGGCGACTTCGACGGCGACGGCTACGACGACCTCGCCGTCGGCGCCCCGGGCGAGACCTTCGGCAGCCTGGCGGTCGGCGCCGGCAACGTGACCGTCACCTTCGGCGGACCGCGCGGGCTCGACCCGGGCCGCTCGCAGATCGTCCGGGAGGACCTGGCCGGCGTGCCCGGCTACCCGCAGCGCGACGACCGCTTCGGGTCCTCGGTGGCCGCCGGCGACTTCGATCGCGACGGCTTCGACGATCTCGCCGTCGGCGTGCCGGGCGAGCGGAGCACCGAGCCCAGCGCGGGAAGCGTCGCCGTCGTGTTCGGGTCGCCCGGCGGCCTCTCCGGCGGGCGCGCGGTCATCCTCCAGCAGGGCGTGGCCCCCGTCGGGGGCGCGCTCGAGGGCGACGACCGGTTCGGCTGGTCGGTCGCCGCCGGCGACCTGGACGGCGACGGCTACGACGACCTCGCCATAGGCGCCCCGGGCGAGGACGTCGGCGAGACGGAGGACGCGGGGAACCTCACGGTGCTCCTCGGCGGCCCGACGGGGCTCGGGAGCGCCGTGACGATCCGCGAGGGCCTCGACGGCACGCCCGGTACACCCTCGGCCGACGAGCAGCTCGGGGACGCGGTCGCCATCGGCGACCTGGACGGCGACGGGTACGACGACCTCGCCGCCGGCGCCCCCTTGGAGGAGGTGCAGGGGCTCGTGTGGCAAGGCGCCGTGCTCGTCGTCCGCGGTAGCGCGACCGGGCCCGACCTGCGGGCCGGTGAGATGTTCGGCACCGGAGCGGCGCCGTACGCGTTCTCGGAGTTCGGCACGGCGTTGGCGGCCGGCGACCTCGACGGCGACGGTCTCGACGACCTGGCCGTCGGCGCCCCCGGCCAGGACGGCCCCGGGAGCGTGTACGTCGTGTTCGGCACCAGGGACGGTGGCCCGTCCGACCCGATCGAGCTCGACCAGCGCGCCGTCGGCCAGCTGGAGGAGTACGACGACCGGTTCGGCGCCTCCGTCGCCATCGTCCCCTTCCGCGGGCTGGCGGATCCGGTGCTCGCCGTCGGTGTCCCCCACGAGGACGTCGGGTCGATCACCGATGCCGGCCTCGTCGTCCTCGTGGCGCGGCCGTTCCGGGGCGACCAGACGTCCGAGGCCCGTCACCAGGGCTCGATCGCCGGCGCCACCGAGCCCGGCGACCTGTTCGGCTCGGCCATCGCCGGCGGTGACTACGACGGCGACGGGCGGGGCGACCTCGTGGTCGGCGCGCCCGGCGAGGCGGTCGGCGACGTCGACGGCGCCGGCAACGCCACCGTCCTCACCGGGTCGGGCGCGGGCACGGCGCTCAACCAGGGCACGGTCGGCGGCAACGTCGAGCCGGGCGACGGCTTCGGGGGGTCGGCGGCATGAGGACGACGAGGATTCCGGCCGCCGCGCTCGCGGCCATCGCGCTGCTGGCCCTGCCGGCGGCGGCGCACGGCGCTCCCCGCGCCGCCACGGTCGCCGACCGGACCCCGGCGGGCGACTTCGACGGCGACGGCTACGAGGACCTCGTGGTCGGGGCACCCTTCGAGGACGTGGGGGACGCGGAGGCCGCCGGCAACGTGACCGTCGCCTACGGCGGGCCCGGCGGCGCGGGCGCCGGCGGCACCGAGGTCGTCCGGCAGGGCCTCGGCGGCGTGCCCGGCGCACCCGAGGTCGGCGACCAGATGGGGTGGGCGGTGACCACCGGGGACTTCGACGGCGACGGGTACGACGACCTCGCCGTCGGCGCCCCGGCGAGGCGGTCGGGTCGACGCCCGCCGCCGGGAACGTCACGGTCGTCCCCGGCGGCCCGACCGGGCTCGTGGGACCGAGTGCCCAGGTGTTCCGCCAGGGCCTCGCCCCCGTCGGCGGCGCGGCGCAGCGCTCCGACCAGTTCGGTGCCGCCCTCGCCGCCGGCGACCTGGACGGCGACGGGTTCGACGACCTCGTCGTCGGCGCGCCGACGGAGGACGTCGACGGCGCCCGCTGGGCCGGGACGGTGACGGTCCTGCTCGGCGGGCCGTCGGGGCCGGGTGCCCGGGTGACGACGCTGCGCCAGGGCGCCGGCGGCCTCCCCGGGACGCCGGACGGGTACGACTCGTTCGGGGCGGCCGTCGCGGTCGCGGACCTCGACGGCGACGGGTTCGACGACCTCGCCATCAGCGCCCCGCAAGAGTGGTCGAACGGCACCGTCACGGTCGTGCCCGGTGGGCGCGGTGGCCTCGTCGGCCGGGACGCCCGCTCGTTCGACGGTGGCGAGGTCTGCGGCTGCTCGATGGCCGCCATGGGGTTCGGCGAGTCGCTGGCGGCGGGCGACCTGGACGGCGACGGGTTCGCCGACCTCGTCGTCGGTGCGCCGTGGTGGAGCCCGTCGGCCGAGCTGTCCCTCACCGGGAACGTCACCGTGCTGTTCGGCGGCGAGGCGGGGCCGGACCGGGCCTTCGTCCTCGACCAGTCGACGTTGGGGTTCGCCCGTGAGCAAGGGGACACGTTCGGCGCGTCGCTCGCCGTCGGCCCCCTGGACGGCGACGGCGCCGACGACCTCCTCGTCGGTTCGGTCCGCGAGGCGGTCGGCGACATCGGGAGCGCCGGTGTCGTCGTCCGGGTGCGCGGGGCGACGGACGGGTTCCCGGGCACGGCGACCATGTGGCACCAGGCGAGCCTCGCCGGCGCCACCGAGGCCGACGACTTCTTCGGCGACGGCATCACGATCGGCGACTTCTCGGGCGACGGGATCGGCGACGCCGCCATCGGCGCCCCGGGGGAGGACGTGGGCACCGTGGCCGATGCCGGGAACGTGACCGTGGTCGACACCACCGGCGGGGCCGCCCCCTTCAACCAGGGCAGCCTCGGCGGCGCCGTCGAGGTCGGCGACTGGTTCGGCTCGTCGCTCGGCTAGTTGTAGTGAGCCGGGAGGTTGTTGACGCGGGTGATGGGCGGGCCGCCGATGGCGGTGTGGTGGCGGTGATGGTTGTAGGTGTGGAGCCAGGTGTCGAGTGCGGCGGTGCGTTCGGCTTCTGAGCGGTAAGGGCGGACGTAGG
>DASWMK010000035.1 GCA_036399815.1 Acidimicrobiales bacterium | reverse complement strand
GGTGCGCGCTGGACCGGGCCAACCCCGGCGACCTGGTCGTCGTGTGCGTGGACCAGGCCGCCGCGGTGTGGGAGGAGCTCCAGGACCGGGCGGCCGCCTCGCCGGGCGCCAAGACGGCGCCGCCGGCCCGCCAGGCCCCCGGCGTGCCGCCGACGATGGCCGAGGCCATCGCCGACCCCGACGTCGGCGCCTTCGAGCGCGACCGCCGGGCCGACGCCGGCCGCCCCTAGGCGCCCGGCCCGCGGCCGTCGGGCGGGCTACTCGCGCTCGATCTCGTCGAGGGCGTCGGCGTCGACCGGGGCGCCCGAGGAGTTGTCGGTGGGCTGGACCTCGGCGGGGTCCGGCTCGGGGTCGGGGGGACGATCGTCGGAGATGTCGCTCATGTCGACGATCTTCCCGCCGATCGTTCATGGCGGGCGGGCTCCTGCCGATGGGACCGTGTGGCTGTCGCGCGCCAACGGACCGACCTCATGGTCCGCTTCGCCGTCGTCAGCCTGCTCCCCGTCGTCGTGCTCGGCCTCGTCCTCGGCCGGGCCGTGCGCCGGTCGGTCGAGCAGCGGGCGCTCGACGTGTACACCACCGAGTCGTCGGTCGTCCTCGACCTGTTCGTCCGCAACCTCATCACCGAGGAGGACTTCGAGCGGCCGATCCCCGAGGACCGGGCCGCCGGCCTCCGCAACCTCCTGAAGGGCATCCCGGCGCCCGCGCCGGTCGCCGTCGAGGTCCGGGTCGTCAACCGGGAGGGGATCGTCGTGTTCGCCACCGACGAGACCGAGATGGGCGCCCGCGTCGACCTCGCCCCGTTGGCCGACGCCCTCGCCGGCGAGTCGAGCAGCGAGTTCGCCGGCCGGGCCATGGCCGCCGACGGCGAGTACCGCCTCCTCCGCCTCCACCAGGCCGTCCGGCTGGAGCCGGGCGGCGCGATCCTGGGCGCCCTCGAGGTCGTCGCCCCCGACACGGTCGTCGGCCCGACCATCGACGACGACGTCCGTCGCATCCAGCTCACCCTCGCCGGCGGCCTGGCCGTCATGTGGATCTCGCTGCTGCCGATCGCCTGGCAGGCCACCAGCCCGCTGCGCCGCCGAGCCGAGGAGAGCGAGCACCTCGCCGTCCACGACGCCCTGACCGGCCTGCCCAACCGGACCCTGTTCCGCGACCGCCTCGACCAGGCGATCGCGTCGGCCCGCCGCCGGGGAGGGCGGTGCGGGCTGATCGTCATCGACCTCGACGGGTTCAAGGAGGTCAACGACTCCCTCGGCCACCACCAGGGCGACAAGGTGCTCCAGCACGCGGCGAGCCTGCTGACGGGCGCGCTCCGGGGGTCGGACACCGTGGCCCGGCTGGGCGGCGACGAGTTCGCCGTGATCCTCCCCGACGTCGAGGACGCGCACGGGCTGGTGACGGCGGCCAACCGGATCGGCAAGGCGTTCGACCGGCCCCTCGTGCTCGACGGGGTGGGCGTGTCCGTCGGGGCCAGCATGGGCGGGGCCCTGTTCCCCGACCACGCCGACGACGGCACCGCCCTCGTCCAGCGGGCCGACGCCGCCATGTACGTCGCCAAGGAGGGCGAGGCCCGCTTCCACCTGTTCAGCCCGGCCACCGAGTCGCACCACCGGTCCCGCCTCACCCAGGTGGCCGACCTGCGGTGGGCGGTGGCGAGCTCCAAGGGCCTGGTGGTCGAGTACCAGCCCAGGGTGGCGACCGACGGCTGCCCCGTCGGGGTGGAGGCGCTCGTGCGGTGGGAGCACCCGGAGCACGGGCCCGTCGCGCGGGCCGAGCTGGCGGCGCTGGCCGAGACGGCCGGGCTCGGCACCGACCTGGCCCTCCGCGTCGTCGACCTCGCGGGGGCCGACGCCTGCGGCTGGCTCGACGACGGCGTGAACCTCTGGCTGGCCGTCGACTTCCCGGCCGCCAGCCTCCGCGACCCCGACCTGCCGAGGCGCCTGGCCGCCGTGCTCGACCGCCACCAGCTGCCGCCCTCGCGACTCGTCCTCCAGGCGCCCGAGGAGGCGCTCGTGAGCGGCGGGCCGGGCTCGGTCGACGACGTGGTCGGCCGGCTCCGGGCCCTCGGCGTGAGCGTGGCGCTGGCCGACTTCGCCACCGGCCTGTCGACCCTGGCCCGGCTCGGCGACCTGTCCGTCGACCACGCCATCATCGACCGAGCCTTCGTCGACCGGCTGGCCCGGGCCGGG
>DASWMK010000034.1 GCA_036399815.1 Acidimicrobiales bacterium | reverse complement strand
TCCGACCGCGACCTCCTCGACCGCGGCCACCACCGGTTCGAACGCGCGCGCGTCCCGGCCCGGATCGTCGGCCACCGCGATCAGCTGCGGGCAGCGGGCCTGCGCCTCCCGCCGCCGCAGCCCGAGCCGCACCCCCTCGCTCCTCGCCGCCGGCGAGCAGGCCACGACCCGGTTGGCGTGCACGACGGCGACCGGGTCGCCGGGCCCGTGGCCGGCGGCCACGACCGGCCAGTCGGGGCACCACGCGACGAGCGTGCGCACCGACGCCACCACGTCCTCCGCCACCTGGGCCACCAGCGTCACCGCCTACCCGACCTGCCGGGCCCCGGGGAGGATCGGCACCGGCTCGGCGAGCGACTCGACGGCGGCGACGGCGCCGTCCGGGCCGGGCAGCCAGAGCGCCGCCCGCCGCACGCGAGCGGCGGCGCGCCGCCCGCCAGCCTCGACCTCGACCCGGCGGGCGCGGAGGTGGCCGGCGCCTCCGGCGATCCCCTCCCACCTCGCCGCCGTCACCACGAGGCGGACGTCGGCCCCGTCCGGCCACGCGTCACCCGTCGCCGCCCCGACGGTCGGGAGCAGGACGAGGACCGACCCCCGCTCCCTGGCCCGCGCCGCGAGCCGGCGGGCGTCGCCCAGCCGGACGCGGCGGTCGACGTGCACGACGACGACGTCCACGGCGTCGACGAGCGCGGCGACGACCGGCGCCCACGCGTCGGGGGCGATCTCGGGCACCACGGCGACCCGTTCCAGCGCCACGCCGAGCTCGGCCGCCGCGAGGAGCCCGAGCGACGGCGCGCCGACGACCGCCGTCCACGACCCCGCCGCCGAGGCGCCGGCCACCAGCGCGAGCGCCAGCGCGGTGGCGCCGCCGCCGGCGTCGACCGAAGTGTCGGGTTCGGAGCGGGGACCCGCCGCGGGGTGCCACCGCCGGCCCCGGTCGGGCGACGGTCGGGGCGGCGCATGGCCGCCGCGGGACGACGCCGGCCAGGCCTGGGCCCGGGTGGGCGACGCCCCCACCGCGACGACGGTGCCACGGCGGAGGCCACCGTCGGGCAGGAGCTCGCCGATCGCCGGAAGGACGGGCAAGACGTGCTCGCCGGCGAGGGCGACCGGCCGCGCCACGTCGGCGGCTCGCCGCAACGCAGCCATCGCCCCCGGTGCCCGCTCCGCTCGTGCCACGGTGCTACTATCGAACACATGTTCGGTGCGGTCAAGGGCGAGTGGCTCGCTCGGCACGGTCGCCAGGCGACGTCGTCGCCGGGCACCAGCATCGCGATCGTGCGGACCGGGCGTCGACTCGGCGACGTCGTCGCTCGCCTCGCCGGCCTCCTCGCGTCGCTCCTCGCCTGCCGGTTCGGTGTGGTGCGACGTCTCGCCGCCGGCTGGCGGCGCCCGGCGGGCCCGTCGTCAGTGGCTGCCGTCGCCGTCCCGGGCGAGCAGCTGCTCGAGGAGCGCGACGGCACCGCGGGCGTCCGGGGCCCAACCGTCCGCGCCGAGCCGCCGGGCGTGGTCGTCGTCGGCCACGCCCGCGCCCCCGACGACCACCGGCACCCGCACCGCTCGTCGGACCGCCCGGATCGTGCTCGTGAGCGCCCGGTCGCGACCGCCGATCGTCGAGCTCACGCCGACGGCCACCAGGCGGTCCGACTCGCTCGCGGCGACGGCGAAGGACGCCGTCGGCACGTCGGCGCCGAGGTTGACGACGGCGAACCCCGCCACGCGCACCACGTCCGCCACGAACGCCACCGGGATCGAGTGGCGCTCGCCGGCCACCGCGCCGATGACCACCGTCCCCCTCGTCCGACCCCGTCGCGAGAACCGGGGGGCGAGCCGCCCGATGATCCCGTCGACGATCACGGACGCCCGGTGCTCCGCGGCGACGTCGATCTCGCCCGACGCCCACCGCTCGCCGATGCAGACCAGGGCCGGGGTCATCACGCCCAGGTACACCTCCGCCAGGTCGGCGCCGCCGGCGAGGGCGGACTCGACGACCGACCAGGCCGACGCGGCGTCGCCGGCAAGGAGGCGGGACTCGAAGCGCTCCGCCCACGGTGCGCGGCGCGCCCGGCCGGCGGGCTTCGGGTGCCCCCGGAAGGCCTCGAGGTCGGCCAAGCGGACCCGCCACTCCGCGCCGTCCTTCCGGGCGGGCAGGAGGCCGAGACGGACGTAGCGGTACGCCGTCATGTAGTGCACGCCGAGCCGCTCGGCGGCCTCCTGCAACCTCAGCTCGACGCGTGCGGGCATCCGCCCTCCATCTCGTGGACCCCTTTCAGCAGGAAATCAAACCCCAGCGAGCGCTGCCCGGAACGAGTCGGACGGGGCGAGGATCGGCGACGACGCGCCGTGCCGTCCTCCTGGCGGCGGGCCCGTACGGCGGAGGACGACCGAAGGCTCGGCCGGCGACGAGACGGCGGCGACGATGGCCCTCGGGAACGGGTCGCCGAGCGACGCTCTGCCAGACCTGCGGGGGCGGCCGCGCCTCCGAGCCCACGGAGCGCTCGGCCAGCCGGCCGCGCGCCAGTCGAGGCCTCGTCTCGTCCGGGCGCCGTCCCGCCCGTTCCCATCGCTCCGCCCCCGCCCGGGACTCGCCGACCTAGCCCTGGGCCGCCGCGAGCAAACGCTCGACGTCCGACAGGTCGAAGGGATGCCCCAGCCCGATCAGCAGGTGGCTGGCCTTGGCGTCGAGGTACTCGTCGAGGTGGTCGAAGTCCTCCGGCACCCGGATCTCCACCGTGCGCTCGATGCTCGACGGGTCGCGGCCGATCCGCTCGCACCATTCGTCGAGGACCGCCGACTTGTGGGCGAACTTCTCGGGTGGCCCGAACGTGTTCCATGCGTCGGCATGCTCGGCGACGAGGCGCAGGGTCACGCGCTCGCCACCGCCCCCGATCAGGATCGGCAGCTCACCGATCGGCGGGGGGTTCAGCGCCGCCAGCCGTGAGCGGATGCGGGGCAGGGCCGCGCCCAGGGCCCGCAGCCGGCCGGGCGCGTCGCCGAACTCGTAGCCGTACTCGGCGTAGTCGCGCTCGAACCAGCCGGCGCCGATGCCGAGGTACATCCGGCCGCCGCTCAGGTGGTCGCAGGTGCGGGCCATGTCGGCGAGGAGCTCGGGGTTCCGGTAGGAGTTGCAGGTGACGAGCATCCCGAGCATCGCCCTGCTCGTGTCGACCGCCATGGCGGCGAGCAGCGACCACCCCTCGAAGTGGGCGCCGTCGGGCGGGCCGTAGAGCGGGAAGAAGTGGTCCCAGGTCCAGATCGAGTCCACACCCAGCTCATCGGCCGCTCGCCACGCGGCGCGGAGGTCGTCGATCGACGTGTGCTGGGGGTGGAGCTGGACGCCGACCTTGAACCGAGCCATGACCAGACAGCATGACGCACGCGGAGTCACAGCGCGGTCGATCCAGCGCACAACGAACCTGCGATGCGAACGCTCGCCCCCGCATCCCGTCGGCGACGCGAGCCGGCGCCGCTGCCCGAGGGCGGACGGCGCTCACGGCTGCACCGCTGCGCGGCAACGCGGGCGTCCGCGCCTGCCGGTGCGGGCCGTCGCCGACAATGCCGCGTCGCGCACCGCCACCGGCGATGTCGCGTCGCGCGCCCTCACCGGCGATGCCGCGTCGCGCCGTCGGGCGCCGACGACGCCGCGTCGCGCGCGCTCACCGGCGGTGCCGCGCTCGCGCGCGCTCGCCGGCGATGCCGGGGTCGGCCGCCCGCACCCGGCGATGCCGCGCTCGCGCGCCGCCGTCTGCGATGCCGCCGTTGCGCCGCCTGGCGTTGACGACACGGCGAGCAGGGACCCGGGCACTGCCGACCCGCGCGGTCGGGTGACGCACGGCGCGCCGTCGCCAGGCGACGCACGACGGTGCGGCTTGGCGGACGTGCGGCGTGCCCGTCGCGGCCGGGCCGCTGCCGGGCGTCCCGGCGACCCCTTACGGGAACAGGCCGCGAGCGGCGATCGCCTCGGCCACCCGCTCGACGGCGACGACGAACGCCGCACGGCGCAGCGACACGCCGAGCATTTCCGCCCGGGCCCACACCGACGTGAACGCCTCGTCCATCGTGTGCCGGAGGCGCTCGGCGACGAGCTCCTCGTCCCAGGCGTAGCCCTGCCGGCTCTGCGCCCACTCGAAGTACGAGGCCGTCACCCCACCGGCGTTGGCCAGGATGTCCGGCACGACGACGATGCCCTTGCGGTCGAGGACGGCGTCGGCGTCGGGCAGCGTCGGGCCGTTGGCGGCCTCGACGATCAGCTTCGCCTCGATGCCCTCGGCGACCCCCGCGTCGATCACGCCGCCGAGCGCGGCCGGCACGAGCAGCTCGCACTCGGTGCGGAACAGGTCGTCGGGGTCGAGCACCTCGGCGCCCGCGAACCCGGCCACCGAGCCGGTCGCCTGGGCGTGCTCGGCGAGCCCGGGGACGTCGATGCCGCCGGCGTTGAACACGGCCCCGCCGACGTCGCTCACGCCCACGACCCGCATGCCGGCCGAGTGGAGCAGGAAGGCGAGCGGCCCGCCCACCTTGCCGAACCCCTGGATGACGACCCGGCTGCCCGCGAGGGGCATCCCGAGCTCGGCGAACGCCGCCCTCGTGCACACGACGACGCCGGCCGACGTCGCGCCGGCATGGGTGCGCGTGCCGCCGATGGCCGTCGGCTTGCCGGTGACCGACCCGGGCAGGTGGACGCCGAGGCTCATCGACAGGGTGTCCATCAGCCAGGCCATGACCCGCCCGTCGGTGTTGACGTCCGGCGCCGGGACGTCCTTGTCCGGCCCGAGCAGGGGCATGACCTCGTAGGTGTACCGGCGGGTGAGGCGCTCGAGCTCGGAGAGCGACAGGCGGGTCGGGTCGCAGCGCACCCCGCCCTTTCCGCCGCCGAACGGGAGCCCGGCGATCGCCGTCTTGAACGTCATGTCGGCGGCCAGCGCGGTGATCTCGGCAGCGTCGACGGTCGGGTGGAACCGGATCCCACCCTTCGCGGGGCCCCGGGTCGTGTCGTGGTGGACCCGCCAGCCCTGGAACACCTCGACGGACCCGTTGTCCATCCGCACGGGGACCGACACCTCGAGCACGCGCCGGGGCCGCCGCAGCAGGCGGTGGACGTCGGGGTCGAGGTGGGCGAGGGCGGCGGCGTCGTCGAGGCGGTCGAGCACGGCGTCCCACGCCGTCGACCCCGACCGCTGGCTCACCGGGGCGACCGTGGTGACGCCCGCGTCGCTGGCGGGCGGCGGCGACCCGGGGGCGACGGCCCCGTCGCCGCGGCGTCGGTCATGCGCGACGGCGCCGCCGCCTGTGGCGCCGGGGCCGGCCGCATCGGTCCCGGCCGCAGCCGGAGCGCCACCAGCGGCCCCGGGGGCGGCCGCATCCGAGCCGGCCGCAGCCGAGCCGGCCGCCGCCGTAGCGGCGGCGGGGCCGGCGGACGGGTCGGAGTCGGACGGGTTGGGCTCGGCGTCGGATGTGGTCGCGGTCGTCACTCGGTGGGGGCCACGAGCTCCTCGTCGGCGGGAGGCCGCACCCCCTCTCGGTAGTAGAGGAACAGGTCGCGGATCACGTCCACCATCGCCTCGGGGTGGGCGCCCTTGCGGAGGTCCACCGTGACGACGTTCCCGTTGGCGTGGACGGCGTCGACCTCGCCGGTGTCGAACAGGCGTCGGGCGAGCTCGTCGACCGGCCGCACGCCCGTGGCGGCGGCCCGGCTGGTGTACCGCTCGTGCCCCACCCC
>DASWMK010000033.1 GCA_036399815.1 Acidimicrobiales bacterium | reverse complement strand
CGGGTACCTCCCGCCACCACCGGCCGCCCCGCACGGCCGCCTGCACGACCGGCGCCCGGCGGGCGGCGTCGGCCAGCGCCGCCACCACGCCGGCCCGGTCGGCGATGCCCTCGCCGGCGGCCGCCGCCGCGGCGAGCGCCTCCAGGTGGGCGCCGGTGGCGAGGTCGACGGACTGGAGCACGGCGTGCACGGCCCGCCCGACGGCGGCACCCCCACCCGGTGCCCGGTCGGCCGCCGCCGGCCTCGGCGGCGGACCGGTGAGGTCCAGCACCAGCTGCTCGGGCCCGCCCACGGGCGCGGCGCCGGCGGGCTCGCCGCCGTGCTCGGGAGCGTGCGCCGGCGCGGCGTGGTCATGGGCCGCACTGCCGAGCTCCGGAGCGACCGGTATGCCTCTGTCGCCCTCCACGGCGTCGACCGCGTCGCCGGGGGTCGCCTCGCCGCCGAGCGGCGGGGCCGGGACGCCCGGACCGGCGGCCGCCTCGGAGGCGGTCCCTACAGCGTCGGCGGGTGACTGAGGCGGGTCGCCGAAACCGTTGGCCGCGGCGGCGGTCGTGGTCGCGGGGAGGTCGGTGAGGGCCGTGGCGACGACCGTGGGCGGGAGGTGGGAGCGGGCGACGGCGGCGGCCGTGGCCGCCGTCCACGGGCCGCGGTCGGGTGCGGCCGGCGGCGAAGTGGAGGGGGGCGCCAGCGGGGCGGCGGTGGCCGGGGCGGGGTCGAGGCGGCGGCAGCCCGTCTCGTCGGTGCAGAGGCCGGACAGGAGCTCGGCGGCCGAGCGGCGGGCGCCGTTGGTGGGCTTGTGGAACAGGCTGACGACGAGGTGGTCGCGGGCCCGGGTGGCGGCGACGTACAGGAGGCGGTGGCCCTCCAGCTCCTCCATCCGCGCCTCGGTCAGGCGGTGGTCGTCGTAGCCGGGCGTCTCGAACCGGTTGGCGTCCTTGGCGCCGACGGCGACCTCGGGGCCGCCGTCGCCCCAGAGCACCGTCGCCGAGCGGGTGTCGACGGCGCCGCCCAGCCCGGCCAGCACGACGGCCGGGAACTCGAGGCCCTTCGCGCCGTGGACGGTGAGGATGCGAACGGCGTCGTCGTCGCCCTCGGGCGCGACGACCTCGAGCACCCTCGCGTCCTCGTCGGCCTGGCGCCGGGCCCATGCCAGGAACCCGCCGAGGCTCAGCCCGCCGCGCTCGGCCCACGCCCTGGCCTGGTCGACGAGGAAGCGGAGGCGCCGCCAGTGGTCGCGGGGCCGAGGGTGGGCGGTGGTGAGCTCGACCAGCCGCCGCTCCCGCACCACGCGGGCGACCAGGTCGGGCACCGGCTCCCACCAGCGCCGCTCGTGCAGGGCGGCCAGGTCGGCGAGCGCGGCGGCGACCGGGTGGTCGGCGGGGAGGCCCTCCGGCGGGTCCCGACGGGGGTCCCAGCTGCCGCCGGCGGCCCGCCACTCGGCGAGCTCGTCGTCCGCGCAGGCGAACCCCAGCGAGCGCAGGGCGGCCACCACGGCGACGGCGTCGCCGGGGTCGTCGACGGCCTCGAGCACGGCCAGCAGCTCGCGCACCTCGTCGGTGGCGAACACGAGCGACCGGCTCTCGATGCGGTACGGGACGTCGGCGGCGTCGAGCGCCCGCTCGATGGCGCCGAGCGGCGTGCGGGTGGGCACGAGCAGGGCGACGTCGGCGAAGGTCAGCGGCCGGGGCCGGTCGTCCTCCAGCACCGGCCAGCCCTCGTCCCGCATGCGGCGCACGAGCCCGGCGACGGCGGCCGCCTCGTGCTCCCGCACCACCCCCATCGACGCCCCGTCGAGGGGGCCGCCGACCACGGCGACGGCGGGCCCGCCCTCGCCGTCGAGCACCTCCTCCCGGCTGGGCTCGAGGTCGACGTAGGCCGGCTGCGCGCCCGGCTCGCCCTCGCCGATGATCGAGCCGAAGGCTCGGTTGACCCACGCCAGCACCGACGGGACCGTGCGGAAGTTGCGGGACAGCCGGACGAGGCCGCCGTTGAACCGGATGGCGGCCCGGTCGTAGAGGGCGATGTCGGCCCGCCGGAACCGGTAGATCGACTGCTTCGGGTCGCCGACGAGGAACAGCTTCCCCGGCACCAGCCGGGCCCGGTCCCACGGCGGCGCCGGGTCGGCCGCCGGGTCGTCCAGCGCGAGCAGGGCGGCGATCTCGATCTGGAGCGGGTCGGTGTCCTGGAACTCGTCGAGGAGGAGGCGGTCCCACCGCCGGGACTCCTCGACCCGGACCGGCACCGACCGCCGGAGCAGGTCGCGGGCCAGCACGAGCAGGTCGTGGAAGGCCAGGCGCCCGGCCGCCCGGCGCTCGCCGGCGAGGTCGAGCACGAAGCGCCGCAGCGGCGGGAGCAGGGCGGTGAGCGCGGCCTGGCGGGCGGCGTGGAGCACCGCGACCCGGTGCCGCTCGGCCTCCTCGACCGCCTGTGTGACGGCCGGCTTGTCGCCGCCCCACACCGCGGCGGACCCCCGGTTGCCGGGCCGCAGGCGGGCCCCGTCGAGGGCCCGCAGCACGTCCACCTCGTCGCCGTCGGCGGCCGCGGCGGCGAGGCGCGCCCGGAACGGCGCCACCTCGTCCTCCAGGTAGCGGGCCAGGCGGTCGTCGGCCGGGTGGCGGCCCACGTGCTCGCAGGCGAGGTCGAGGGCGGCGAGGACCGGCCCGGGGTCGACGGCGGGCGGCGGGACGACGGCGAGGTCGACGTCCACCAGGCGGTCCCACGAGGCGTGGAAGGCCTCGGCCACGGCCCGGAGGTGCGCGGGTGACAGGCGCAGCGCGAACGCCCGCAGCAGGGCGGGCTCGTGGGCGGGGTCGGCCAGGAGCTCGCCCACGAAGGCCTGCCACCGCTCCTCGACCTCGACCCGCTCCTCGACCTCGTCGACGATCTCGAAACCGGGCGGCACGCCGGCCTCGAGCGGGTGGTCGGCGAGGATCCGGGCCGCGAACCCGTGCAGGGTGGTGACGGCGGCGTCGTCGACCGTCGCCGCTCCGGCCGCGCACCTCGCCCGCTCGTCGGCCGGGAGGGTGTCGTCGGCCGCCGCGTCCTCCAGCCCGGCCCGCACCCGCTCCCGCAGCTCGGCCGCGGCGGCCTCGGTGAACGTGATCGCCGCCAGCCGGCCGAGGTCGGTGACCCGCCCGGTGGCGACCAGGCGCACGACCCGGGCGACCAGGGCGGTGGTCTTGCCCGTGCCCGCGCCGGCCTCGACGAACAGGGTGGCGTCGAGGTCCTCGGCGATGCGGCGCCTGGCCGCCTCGTCGGTCACGACCCCTCCACCAGCTCGACGTACCGGGCCAGCGGCTCGGCCTCCCTGACCCGCTCCCACTGCTCGGTCCGCGCCGCCGGGCAGATGCGGTCGTAGGGGCAGCCCCGGCAGTGGGCGGGGCCGAACCAGCCGTCGTCGTCGCCCGGCCGGGCCGGGAAGTGGCCGGCCTCGATCCCGTCGGCGACGACCCTGACGACCTCCTCGACCCGCCGGTCGGCCGCCTCGTCCACGGCGCCGCCCAGACGGAGGAACCGGCCCTTCTCGGTGACGAACCAGTACCGGGCGTCGACCGGGCCGTCGCCCCACCTGGCCCTGGCCGCCCGGCCGTACACGCCGAGCTGGAGGAGCCGGCCGCCCGCGGTCACGTCGGCGCCGTCCCGCAGCGCCTCGTAGCCGCGGGTGCCGCCCGTCTTGTAGTCGACGACCTCGACGGCACCGCCCGGCCCGGCGTCGACCCGGTCGATCACC
The DNA here is from genome assembly GCA_036399815.1 of Acidimicrobiales bacterium. NCBI lineage: Bacteria > Bacillati > Actinomycetota > Acidimicrobiia > Acidimicrobiales > Acidimicrobiales bacterium. The sequence goes on along the minus strand of DASWMK010000033.1, from coordinate 2,045 downwards.
CCCCGGAACACGACCCGCCGCTCGACGCCGACGACGACCTCGACGGGCGGCTCGTCGCCGAAGCCGAAGGCGTGCTCGACGGCGACCGGCGCGGTGCCGGCGGCCACCCGGTGGCGACTGTCCAGGTCGAGGGTGACGGCCAGGTCGCGGACCATGCGGGACCACTCGAGCCGCCAGAGCAGCGGCCGCCCGGTGCGCCCGGCCTGCTCCAGTCGGCGACGGGCGGCCTCGGCGACCTCGCGCAGGCGGGCGTGGTCGTCCGGGCCCCACGGCTCGCCGGGCGCCATCGAGCCGACGCGGGGGCGGACCACCGCCTCGAGGACGGCGTGGACGAGCGACCCCTTGTCGAGCGGGCCGATCGTGTCCGCCTCGGCCGGGTCGTCGAGGCCGGTCACCCGGAGGACCGAGTGGAGGAAGTACTGGAACGGGCAGGTCGCCCAGCGCTCGAGCGCGGTCGGCGAGCGGGGCCGGCCGTCGGTGACGGCGAGCTCGGGACGGGGGCCGACCAGCCCGGTCCACACCGAGAACTCGCCCCGGCGCCGGGCCTCGACGGCCGCCAGCCCCCTCGCCAGCGCGGGCGCCACCGCCGCCGCCGGGGCCCCGGCGAGCAGGGCCGACAGCTCCCACTCCCCCTCGGTCGCCGGCTCGCGCCCCGCCGCCAGCCACCACGTGAACGACGGCAGGTCGACCAGCCAGGCCGCGCCGGCGGCGGCCAGCGCCGGCAGGTCGGCGCTGCGGACGGTGCGCCCCGCCAGGGCCGACGCCGTGTCCAGCAACCAGGGCGCCGGGAGCAGGCGGCGCTGGGCCCTCGGGTCGGTCCGCGGGTACGACACGGTGGCGTGCCCGGCGCCGGCGAGGGCGGCCAGCAGGTCCCGGTGCTCCTCGCCGCGGGTGCGGGCCCGCGTCGGCAGGTCGACCCCGGCGGCGCGCCGCTCGCGATCCGGCAGCAGCGGGTCGTCCCCACCCTTCGGCGGGAACCTCCCGTCGTCCATGCCGAGGACGACGAGCCGGTCGACCTCGACGCCGACCAGGTCGCCCACCCGGGCGACGATCACGCCCCGCCCGAACCCGCCGCCCCGCACCGGCGCGGCGAGCTCGCGCTCCAGCACGCGGCGCAGGAGGGCGGCGTCGGCCCCCGGCTCGACGCCCCCGAGGCCGGCCAGCTCGTCGAGCACGGCGAGGACCCGCTCGCCGGCCGCCTGCTCCTCCGCCGGCCACGCCGACCAGCGGGACCGGCCCCCGAGGTAGCGGGCCAGCAGGCCCTTCGCCCACGACGCCAGCGCCGGCCAGCCCCGGCGGGCGCCCGGGTCGGACCGCTCGGCCAGCTCCGCCACGAACGCGGCCAGCCGGTCGACCTCGGCCCGGTCCGCCGCCACCCGCTCGACCCAGCGCTCCTCCTCGGCCCCGGCTGCCCCGGCCAGCCGGTCGTCCAGCCCGGCGGCGAGGTGCCCGAGCCGGGCCGCCCACTGCTCGGGCCCGGCCGACACCCCGGCCTGCCGGGAGAGGCGGTCCCACCGGCCGACGTGGGCCCGCTGGCCGTCGGCGTCGAGGATCGGCCCGCTGCGCAGCCAGCGCAGGACCTCGGCCCTGTCGAGGCGGCGGTCGGGCAGGGCGAGCAGGCCGAGGAGCACCCGCCCGGCGACGGACTGGGCCACCGTGCGAGTGGGCGGGGCGTGGTGGGCCAGTCCGGCCGCCGAGAGCGCCTCGGAGAGCAGCAGGTCGTACGGCGAGCCGAGGCGGGTGGCGAGCGCGACGCGGTCGGCCCGGTGGGACGGGTCGGCGGCCAGCCAGGCGACCACCTGGCGCACGGCCACCCGCACCTCCTCCTCCGGGTCCGGCGCCCGCACGACGACGTCGCCCGTGGGCGGCGCGGGCGCCTCGGCCCCGACCACCGGGTCGCCGAGGAGCGGGGCCAGCCGGTCCACCACCCGGCGGGCGGGCTCGTCGGCGTCGGCCGCGCCCGTCACGCCGACCACCGCGGTGAGGCCGCCGCCGACCCCGAGGGCGGCGACGAGCGCGACCTCGGGCCCGGTCAGGCGCCGGGG
>DASWMK010000032.1 GCA_036399815.1 Acidimicrobiales bacterium | reverse complement strand
CTGCGGCAACACGCTGCTCATCGCCAACGACCGGGTGGAGGCCGACATGGGCGGCGTCCTCCACGTGATCGACATCACCAACCCGAGCCTGCCCACCCTGGCCGCCAGCCTGCCGCTCGGGCTGACCGGCGAGGGCCGCGGCCCCGGCCACATCGCCAACTTCGTCACGGCCGACTGCTCGCTCGCCTGGATCGACGGCGGCGACGACGTCGAGGTGGTCGACCTCAGCCACCCGACGGCGCCCGTCTCCCTCGGGACGTTCCAGTCCAGGGCGGCCACCGGGCCGAACCCGGACGAGCCGGGGGCGTTCGTCGTCACCCACGACACCGAGCGGGACAGCACCGGCACGCTGTGGTCGGTGGGCGGCGGCGGCGTCGCCGGGTACCAGCTGACCAACGACCCGCTCCAGCCCCACCTGGTGGCGGCGTCGGGCCGCAACGGGGTGAACATCGACTTCGACGACACCAACTCGCGGTTCAACGACTTCATCCTCCACAACTCCCAGCGGGCCTCGAGCGACGTGCTCCTCATCACCGAGGAGGACTACATCGACACCGACCAGGCCCAGCCGGGCAGCTGCAACGGCCAGGGCAAGTTCGAGACGTGGCGGATCGAGACCGGCGGCCGCGAGATGCACCCGCTCGACACGTGGACGACCGAGCTCAACGGGTTCCTCACCGGCGGGACGGCGACCGACTCCAAGGCGCCCGTCACCGTCAACTGCTCGTCGCACTGGTTCGACTACCGGGGCGGCGTCGCCGCCGTCGGCTGGTACGAGCAGGGCGTCCGCTTCCTCGACGTCCGCAACCCCCGCGACATCCGCCAGGTCGGCTACTACCTGCCGGCGGCCGGGTCGACGTGGGCGGCGTACTGGTCGCCGACGGCGAGCGACATCGTCTACACGGCCGACGCCTACCGCGGCATCGACGTGCTGCGCATCACCGGCGCCACCAGCCCGCTGGCCCCGGCGGTGCAGGCACCCGTCCCGAGCTCGTGGTTCGGCACGGTCGGCGTCGCCTCGTCGGTGCCCGGCTTCCAGCCCGACGAGCTGTTCGGCTGGAGCTGCGCGCTCCCCACCGGCCAGCTGTAGATCGACCGGGACGGCCCGCCCGTCGGCCAGGATGGGCCGGTGGCGACCGAACCGACCGGTGACCCGCTCCCTCCCACGATCTGGTGGGAGGGAGGGGCCGTCCGCCTGATCGACCAGCGGCAGCTGCCCGGCCGGCTGGTCGTGGCCGAGGCCGGCACGGTCGACCAGCTGTGCGAGCTGATCCGCACGATGGCCATCCGGGGCGCGCCGGCGCTGGGCGCCGCCGGGGCCTTCGGCGTGGCCCTGGCCTTCGTGCGGGGCGAGCCCATCGAGCCGGCCGTGGCGCGGCTGGTCGCCACCCGGCCGACGGCCGTCAACCTCGCCTGGGGGGCGCGCCGGGCCGCCGACGCGGCCGACCCGGTGGCCGAGGCCATCGCCGTCGCCGCCGAGGACGTGGCCCGCAACCGCCGCATCGGCGCGGCGGGCGCCGCCCTCGTCCCGCCCGGCGCCAGGGTGCTGACCCACTGCAACGCCGGCGCCCTGGCCTGCGTCGGCTACGGCACCGCGGTCGGCGTCATCCGGGCCGCCCACGAGGCCGGCCGGTCGCCCGCCGTGTGGGTCGACGAGACCCGCCCGGTGCTCCAGGGCGCCCGCCTCACGGCCTGGGAGCTCGACCAGCTCGGCATCCCCTGCACGATCGTCGCCGACGTGATGGCCGCCGGCCTGATGGCGTCGGGCGAGGTCGACCTCGTCGTCGTGGGCGCCGACCGGGTGGCGGCCAACGGCGACGTCGCCAACAAGGTCGGTACCTACGGGCTGGCCGTGCTGGCCGCCCACCACGGCATCCCGTTCTACGTGGCCGCCCCGACGTCCACGTTCGACCCGGACTGCCCGGACGGCGCCGCCATCCCGATCGAGCGCCGCCCGGCCGAGGAGGTCGTCGCCATGGGCGGCGTCCGGGTGGCCCCGGCCGGCGTGACCGCCGAGAACTGGGCGTTCGACGTCACGCCCGCGGCGCTGGTGACGGCCTACGTGACCGAGGACGGCGTGATCGAGGGCCGGGGCGCGGCGCCGCCGGGGATCGTCAGCCGGTCCAGCGCGTAGTGCACGACGGGGCCGACGGCCAGGGCGAACAGCACCGTGCCGACCCCGACGCCGCCGCCCAGCAGGAAGCCGGCCACGAGCACGACGAGCTCGATGGCCGTCCTCGCCACCCGCACTGACGGTCCCCGGCGGGAGATGCCGGTCATGAGGCCGTCGCGGGGGCCGGGCCCCAGGCCGGCGCCGATGTAGAACCCCGAGCCGACGCCGAACGTGAGCACGCCGCCGACGAGCAGCGGACCCCGCACGGCGAGCGCCTCGACGTGGGGGGCGACGGCCAGCACGGCGTCGACGGTCAGGCCGATGAGGAGCACGTTCAGGACCGTGCCGAGGCCCGGCCGCTCCCGCAGCGGCAGCCAGGTGAGCAGGACGAGCGCCCCGACGGCGACGTTGGTCGTGCCGATCGGGACGCCGGTCAGCTCGGACAGGCCCTGGTGGAGCACGTCCCACGGCGCCAGCCCTAGCTCGGCCTCGACCATGAGCGCGATCCCGACCCCGCACATGACGAGCCCGAGCAGCAGCCTCGGCAGCCGCCGCCGCACCTCCCGAGCCGGCAGCGACACGAACACCCCGGCGAGGCTACCGGCGCCCCGGCCGCGACCCTTCCCGGGGATCGGCCCCGCTGGCTGGCTGAGGGCGCCGTGCCGCGGCGCCGTCGGGCCGTCTCGGTGGGCCGGCCCCGTTCCGCCGTCGGGCGGTCCCCGTCGGGCCGGCCCCCGTTGCGCCGTCGGGCCGTTCTCCTTCGGGCGGCCCGCGTTGCGCCGTCGGGCCGCTCCCCGTTCCGCCGTCGGGCGAGCACGGCCCGGACGGGGGTTGCTGTCACACCCCCTGCGTACCGTCGTCGGCGTGCTGCTGCCGTCCACCTGCCCGGTGTGCGGGGCGCCCGGCCGGGCGCCGTGCCCGTCGTGCGCGGCGTCCCTCCACCGGGCCCCGCCGCTGGCGACCCCGCCCGGGGTGGACCGGGTCGTCGCCCTCCTCGCCTACGAGGGGGTCGGGCGCGAGCTGGTGGCCCGCACGAAGTACCGGAACCGGCGGGCGGCCCTGCCGTGGCTGGCGGCGGCCATGGCGGCGCTGGTGGCCGGCATCGACGTCGACCTCGTCACCTGGGTCCCGACCACCCCGGCGCGCCGGCGCCGGCGGGGGTTCGACCAGGCCGAGCTGCTGGCCCGCCGGGTGGCCGCCCGGCTCCGGCTGCCGTGCCGCCCGCTGCTGCACCGGCTGCCCGGCCCGGCTCAGACGGGCCTGCCGCTGGCCGCCCGCCGGGGCGCGCCGC
>DASWMK010000031.1 GCA_036399815.1 Acidimicrobiales bacterium | reverse complement strand
GGGCGCGCCCGCCGACGCGGCGGCCGGGCCCTCCGCCGCACCAACCGGCACCGGCGCAGGCGCCGCACCCGAGCCGGCCGCCGCGGCGTCCGCCGGGCGGTCCCTGGCGGCCAGCGACACCGGCCCGGTCGACGCCGGCCCGCCCGCGGCCGGCACCGCGGCCGCCCCCGCCGAGCCGGCCGCCAGCACGCCGCAGGCCCGGCGGATCGACCATCCCGAGGCCGAGCCGGTCGACCTGCTCGACGTGGCCGGCGCCCCCGTGGGCCGGCGCCTCGCGCCGCTCGTCGCCGTCGTGCTCGCCGTCCTCGTCGTGCTGCGCCTCCGGCGGCGTCGCCGCTGACGTGCACGAGCCGGAGGGGTACGACGAGTCGGCGACCGGGTGCGTCGTCGAGCTGCTGCGGACGGGCAGCGTCGTCAATGCCCGCCTGGCCGGCGCCCTCCGGCCCCACGGGCTCACCGAGGCCAGCTTCAACGTCCTCATGATCCTCGAGGGCTCGGACCGGGCCCTCTGCCCGCACGAGATCGGCGAGCGGCGGCTCGTCACGCGGGGGACGGTGACCGGCGTGCTCGACTCGCTGGAGCGCCACGACCTGATCCGCCGCTCGCCCCACCCCGCCGACCGGCGCATGCTGCTGATCGAGCTCACCCCGGCCGGGCGGGACCTCCTCGCCAAGGCCCTCCCCGACGTGCGCCGGGCCGAGGCCGACGTGATGGACGGGCTGTCCACCACCGAGCGGGACACCCTCCAGCGCCTGCTCCGCAAGGCCGGGACGATCGTCTGACCCGGCGACCCGCGAGCGTCGGCTAGAGCAGACCGGCGTAGGCGCCGCCGTCGACGGGGACGGCTGCGCCGGTGAGGAACCGGGCCTGCTCGGAGCAGAGGAAGGCGACGACGGCGCCGAAGTCGGCCGGGTCGCCGACGGAGCCGGCCGGGATCGACCGGGCCACGCCCTCCAGGTCGCCGCCGTGCAGCTGGGTCAACCGGTCGGTGGCGTGGAGGCCTGGCTGCACCGAGTTCACCGTCACCCCGTCGCCCGCCACCTCCCGGGACAGCGTCTTCAGGAAGCCGGTGGCGCCGGCCCTGGCCGTGTTCGAGAGGATGAGGTCGGGCATCGGCTGGCGCACGGCGATCGACGTGATCGCCACCACCCGGCCCCACCGGCGGGCCCGCATGGACGGCACGGCGGCCGAGCACATGGCGACGACCGACAGGAGGTTGAGCTCGAGGGCCGGCTGGTAGCGCTCGAACGGCGTGCCCGAGAACCCGCCGGGCGGCGGTCCGCCCGCGTTGGTGACGAGGATGTCGACCCCGTCGAGGGCGTCGACGGCCTGCTCCACGAACGAGACCGCCCCTTCCGGCCGGCTGACGTCGGCGACGATCGCCACCGCGTCGGCGCCGACGCTCGCCGCCGCCTCCTCGACCCTCGCCCGGTCGCGGCTGCACAGCGCCACCCGCACGCCCTCGGCCGCCAGCGCCCGCGCCGCCGCGAGCCCGAGGCCGGCCGACGACGCAGCGACCGCCGCCCGGCGCCCTGCGATCCCGAGATCCATGGCCGGCACCGTAACCTGGCCCCATGGCGGACCCCGCGCCGCTGGTCGCCGACGCCGACCGGGACGCGACCGTCGCCCGCCTCCGCACGGCGTGCGCCGACGGCCGGCTCTCCCTCGACGAGTTCGCCGACCGCGTCGGCGACGCGTGGGCGGCGCGGACGGGCACCGACCTCGCCGCCGTGGTCGCCGACCTGCCGGCGCCGTCGACCCGGCCGGTGCGCCGACGGGTCGTCGCCGTGGCCGGCATGGCCCGGCTGCGCGGGCGGTGGCGGCCGGCGAGGGACGTGCGGGTGGTGGCCGTGGCCGGCGGCGCCGAGGTCGACCTCGTCGACGCCGTCCTCGACGGGCCCGACCTCCGCCTCCGGGTCGTCGCCGTGCTCGGCGGGGTCGAGGTCGTGGTGCCCGAGGGGGTCGCCGTCGAGCTCGGCGGCGTCGCCGTGCTCGGGGCGAGGACGTGGCGGGTGCGGCCGTCGGCCCCCGCGGCCGGCGGCCCGGTGGTCGAGGTGCGGGCCGTCGCCGTGCTCGGCGGGGTGACGGTGCGGACGCCCCACCCCCGGCCGGGTTGACGGCCGCCGGAGCGGGGGTACCGTCGGCGTCCATGAGCGGCACCGAGCCCACCGACCCGGCGGACGAGCGCGGGACCCCGGGCGAGGTCGAGGCGACGGCGGCGGACGCCCCGGACGTCGTCGCCGAGCGCGTGCCGGCGCCCGCCCCCGAGCCGGCCGCCACGAGCCCGGATGCGGGCGACGTGATCGCCGCGCCCGCCCCGGACCCGGCCGGCACCGCCCCCGACGCGGCCGACGTGGTCGCCGAGCCCGTGTCGGCGCCCGCCCCCGAGCCGGCCGCCGCCACGCCAGACGCCGGCGACGTGATCGCCACGCCCGCCCCGGAGCCCACCGCCCCCGCCCCTGACGCGGCCGAGCCCGTGTCGGCGCCCGTGCCCGAGCCCGTCGAGCCGTCGCCGGCCGACGCCTCGCCCGACGGCGAGGCCGCCGCGGCGGCGCCGGCCCCCGAGACGGCGGACACCACCGCCGACGCGACCGCGACCGGCGGGGGCCTCCGCGACGCGTCCGCCACCCCGTCCGACCAGCACGCGCCCCGCCCCGTCGACCTCGTCGCCTCGGCGCCGGCGCCCACCCGGAGGATCGCCGCCGCCGTCGGCACCGCCCTCGTGCTCCTCGCCTGGTGGCGGTGGCGCTCGCGGCGGTGACCGCCGATCGGGCGGCCGTCGCCGAGCTGCTGGGCCGGGCGCCGCAGGGCGACTTCGACGTCGTCGTCCGCGACGCGGGCGGCCGGCCGGTCGTCATCCGCAACGCCCCCCTCCTCGACGACGGGACGCCCATGCCCACCCGCTACTGGCTCCTCGGCCCGACCGCCCTCGCCGTCAGCCGGCTGGAGTCGGCCGGCGGGGTGAAGGCGGCCGAGGCGGCCGTCGACCCCGAGGCCGTCGCCGCCGCGCACGCCCGCTACGCCGCCGAGCGCGACGCCGCCCTGCCCGCCGGCCACGCCGGCCCCCGCCCGTCGGGCGGCGTGGGCGGCACGGCCAGGGGGGTCAAGTGCCTGCACGCCCACTACGCCTGGTGGCTGGCCGGCGGCGACGACCCGGTCGGCGCCTGGGTGGCCGAGCGGCTGGGGGAGCGGTGAGCGACCTCGTCGCCGCCATCGACTGCGGCACCAACTCCACCCGTCTCCTCGTCGGCCGGGTCACCTCGGGCGGGGAGGTCGAGCCCGTCGAGCGGCTCATGCGCATCACCCGCCTCGGCCAGGGCGTCGCCGCCACCGGCCGGCTGGCCCCCGAGGCCGTCGACCGCACCGTCGCCGTCCTGCGGGAGTACCGGGAGGTCATGGACCGCCACGCCGTCCGGTCGGTGCGGATGACGGCGACCTCCGCCGCCCGCGACGCCGCCAACCGGGACGTGTTCTTCGACGCCGCCGAGGAGGCCGTCGGCGCCCGGCCCGAGCTGCTGACCGGCGACGAGGAGGGCCGCCTGTCCTTCGTCGGCGCCACCGCCGGCCTCGACCCGGCCGACGGCCCGTTCCTCGTGGTCGACATCGGCGGCGGCTCCACCGAGCTCGCCGTCGGCACCACCGAGTGCGAGGGCGTGGTCTCGATCGACGTCGGCTGCGTCCGCCTCACCGAGCAGTACGTCCACGGCGACCCGCCCCGGCCCGAGGAGCTGAGCGCGGCCATCTCGGTCACCGAGGCGTGGCTCGAGGACGTGGCCAGGGACGTGCCGGCGACGAGGGAGGCGAACCGGCTGGTCGGCCTGGCCGGCACGGTGACGACCGTGGCCGCCGTCGAGATCGGCCTCCCCGAGTACGACCGGGACGTGATCCACCACTTCACGCTGACGAGGGCGGCCGCCGAGGACGTGTTCCGCACCCTGGCCACCGAGCCGAGGGCCGACCGGGTGCACAACCCCGGGCTCGAGGAGGCTCGGGCGGACGTGATCGTCGCCGGGTGCTGCATCCTCGTCGCCGTCTTCCGCTTCTTCGGGTTCGACGAGCTGCTCGTGTCGGAGGCGGACATCCTGGACGGGCTGGTGCTGAGCCAGGTGCCCCGATGAGCGCCTGGCTGGTCCTGGCCAACGCCAACGCCGGGTCGACCGAGCAGGAGTCGGTGGCGGCGTGCTGCGACGTGCTCCGCACGCTCGGCTCGGTCGAGCAGGTGGCGACGAGCACGCCGGAGGAGATCGACGACCACCTCGCCCGCCTGGACGGCCGCCGCCTGGTGGTCGCGGGCGGCGACGGCAGCGTCCACGCCGCCGTGGCCGCGCTGTGGCGCCGGGGCGAGCTGGCGGCGACGCCGCTCGGCATCGTCCCCCTCGGCACCGGCAACGACCTGGCCCGCACCCTGGGCCTGCCCCTCGACCCGGCCGAGGCGGCGCGGGTGGTCGACGGGGGCACCGAGCGGCGGCTCGACCTGGTGCTGGTGGACGACGGCGCCGTCGTCGTCAACGCCGCGCACGCCGGGCTCGGCGCCGTCGCGGCCGAGACCGGCGCGGCGCTGAAGGACCGCCTCGGCCAGCTCGCCTACCCGGTCGGCGCCCTGGTGGCCGGCGTGCGGGAGCGGGGGTGGGAGCTGACCGTCGAGGTGGACGGCCGGGCGGTCGTGGCCGGCGACGCCGTGCTGCTGGCCGGGGTCGGCAACGGCCGCACGATCGGGGGAGGGACGCCGCTGTTCCCGTCGGCCGACCCCGGCGACGGCCTGCTCGACGTGGTGGTGTCGACCGCCGTCGGCTCGGCCGCCCGGGTGGCCTTCGGCGCCGCCCTGCGGTCCGGCGAGCACGTGGACCGGGACGACGTGCTGACCGCCACCGGGCGGGAGGTGCGCATCAGCGGCGACCCCGTCCCCCACAACGCCGACGGCGAGGTGTCCGACCCCGTCGCCTCCCGCACGTACCGCGTCGAGCCCGGCGCCTGGACGGTGATCGCCCCGGCCTGAGCCCGGCCTGAGCCCGGCTAGATGTAGTGAGCCGGGAGGTTGTTGACGCGGGTGATGGGCGGGCCGCCGATGGCGGTGTGGTGGCGGTGATGGTTGTAGGTGTGGAGCCAGGTGTCGAGTGCGGCGGTGCGTTCGGCTTCTGAGCGGTAAGGGCGGACGTAGG
>DASWMK010000030.1 GCA_036399815.1 Acidimicrobiales bacterium | reverse complement strand
CATCCCGACGAGCCCCGCCTGCTCGTCCACGTCGACCCCGTCGACCCGCCCGGCGACGACGTCCCCCGCTGGCGCCTGTTCACCGAGGGCAGCGTGCGCAACTACGACGGGGCGACGATCGGGGTCGCCGGCAACGCCGAGAACCTGGACCTCAACCGCAACTTCCCGCACGGGTGGCGGCCCGAGTCCGACCAGCGGGGTGCCGGGCCGTTCCCGACCTCGGAGCCCGAGGTGCGGGCCGTGGTCCAGGCCATGGTCGAGCGGCCCAACATCTGCGGCTACATCGACTACCACACGTACTCCGGCGTCCACCTGCGGCCGTACTCGATGCAGCCCGACGACGACCTGCCCGTCGGCGACCTCCGCACGTTCAAGGCCATCGGCCGCCACGCCACCGCCATCACCGGCTACCCGGTGGCCTCCGTGTACCACGAGTTCCGCTACCACCCGAAGGAGGTGATCAGCGGGGGCTCGGACGACTGGGCCTACGACCACCTGGGCGTGTACTCGTGGACCACCGAGCTGTGGAGCCCGCAGCGGGCCGCCGGCCTCGACGTGAAGGGCTACATCGACTGGTTCGTGGAGCACCCGGCCGAGGACGAGCTGGCCCTGCTGCGCTGGAGCGACGAGGAGCTGGGCGGCCAGGGCTTCGTCGACTGGTACCCGTTCGACCACCCCGAGCTCGGCCAGGTGGAGCTCGGCGGCTGGAACGCCATGCACTGGTGGCGCAACCCGCCCCTCGACCGCCTGGAGGCGGAGATCGCCCCGCACAGCGACTTCGCCGTCTGGCACTGCCTGATCTCGCCCCTGCTGGCCGTGCGCTCCTTCGAGGCCACGCCGGCCGGCGAGGGCGCCTGGCGGGTGCGCCTCGTCGTCGAGAACACCGGCTGGCTGCCGACCAACGTCACCGAGCGGGCCATGGAGCGCAAGGTGGTGCTGCCGTTGGTGGTGACGGCCGAGGTGCCCGACGGCGGGGAGCTGCTCATGGGCGAGGCGAGGACCGAGTGCGGCCAGCTCACCGGCCGCAACCTCACCGGCCCGATGATCGGCCTGCTGCCCACCAACGAGGCGACCACCGACCGGGCCAAGGTCGAGTGGGTCGTCCGGGCCCCGGCCGGCAGCACGTTCAGGGCCGTGGCCCGCCATCCCAGGGCCGGCACCGTCCGCGCCGAGGTCACCCTCGGCTGATCAGTCGGAGGCGCCGGTCAGGCGGAGGCGGCCGAGGCGCCAGCTGGCCACGGTCAGGCAGACGACGGTGATGATGGCGAGGCGGACGACGGCGCCCCAGCCCTGGGGGATGCCGTCGCGGAGCAGGGCGTCGGCGTCGGGGCCGAGCTCGGCGTAGACGGCCCGGCTCTCCCAGGTGGGCGACAGCTGGGCGATGCCGGACAGCGCCGCGCCGAGCAGGCGCTCGCCGAGGAACACGACGGCGAGCGACCAGACGGCGGCCCGGCGGGTGACCGAGCCGATCATCACGAACAGGGCGACGTAGGCAGCGGCGCCGACGGCCGTCGCCAGCGCCATCGGCCCGACGGCCTCGGGCACGCCGGCGGCCAGCACGGCCAGCACGCAGGCGGGCACGACCGTCATCCAGGCCAGCAGGGTGCCGCCCAGCCACCGGCCGGCCACGATCACCGGGAACGCCACCGGCGACAGCCACGTGAACGGGAGGGTGCCGGACCGGGCCTCGGCGCCGAGGACGGCGTCGCCGATCATCAGGCAGGCGATCGGCAGCACGATCGTGAACAGGCCGACGTCGGCGACGGCGGCGAGGGCCTCGTCCCGGTCGGCGGCGTCGACGAGGGACAGCAGCCCGAGGAGCAGCGCGCCCCCGCAGGGGAGGAGCAGGAACAGCCGCCGCTTGAGCGGCAGGCAGGCCCGCAGGGTGTAGCCGAGCACGGCCGCGAACGGCGAGCGGCGCCGGCGGCCGCGGGTGCCAGCGGCGGTGGGGACCGTCGCCTCGCCCGTCATCGCACCAGCTCCCGGAAGAGGCTCTCGAGGGACTCGTCGAGCGGGCGCACCTCGTGCAGCCGGCAGCCGGCGTCCCTGGCCAGGCGGGGGAGGGCGACGGCGAGGTCGCCGGCCTTGAGGGTGGCGACCGTGAGCGCCTCGCCGTCCACCACCACGCCGGTCACGGCGTCGACGCCGACCAGCGCGGCGGCCAGGCGCCGGGCGTCGGCCGCCCGCACCAGCACCCGCCTGGGCCGGTCGGCCATGGCGTCGCGGATGGCCCGCTG
>DASWMK010000029.1 GCA_036399815.1 Acidimicrobiales bacterium | reverse complement strand
CGCCGCCGGCCTGGCGCCGGCCGGCCGGTTCGCCGTCCGCCCCGGCCTCGACCGCCCCGAGCTCTACCTGCCGGTCGACGAGCCCGGCCCGTTCCGCTGGTACGCCTCGTCGGTCTACGTGGCCGCCCGGCCCGTGCAGCGCCTCGGCGAGGCGGCCGTGCGGGCCGTCACCGGCCTCGACGGGCGCCGGCTGGCCGCCATCGCGCCCTTCCACGCCGTCGTCGCCGTCCAGGGCGAGCGCCCCGGCCCGGCCGTGGCCGAGCGGGCGGCCGGCGCCATCGGGCCCGTCGCCCTGGTCAACCACGGGGGCAACCGGGTCGTGCTGTTCGCCTTCGAGGGCGCCGCCCCGGCCACCGTCGTCAAGGTGCCCGAGCAGCCGGCCTTCGCGGCCCGCACGGTGCGGGAGCAGGAGGTCATGCGCGAGGTGCGGGCCGCGCTCGGCCCGGCCGGCGACGCCGTCCCCGAGCCGGCCGGCCTGGCCGACGTCGGGCTGGGCGTGCCGGCCGCGGTCGAGGCCGGCGCCCCGGGCCGCACGATGGCGCGCTCCTCGGGCCGGTGGGGCCGCCCGCTGGCCCGCCGGGTCGAGGACCTCACGGCGGCGGCCGCCTGGATCGAGCGGCTCCACGTCGACGCGAGGGTCGCCGACGGCCGGTGGGACGCCGACGCCAGGCGCACGTGGCTGGACGGGCCGGTGGCCCGCTTCGCCGAGCGGTTCGGGACGACGGCGGCCGAGGACCGGCTGTTCGCGGCGACGGCGGCGAGGGCCGCCGCGCTCGACGGCGCGCCGCTGCCGGTCGTCTGGCAGCACGGCGACTACACGGTGTGGAACCTCGTGCGCGACCGCGACCGCCTGCGCGTCCTCGACTGGGAGGGCGCCCGGCCCGGCCTGCCGCTGTGCGACCTGGACCGGTTCGCCACCCACTGGCACGAGCTGGCGACCGGCGCCCGCACCGAGCGGGACCGGCAGGCGGCGCTCGCCGCGCTGTTCCTCGACCCCGACGCCGGCGCCCGCGCCCCGGCGACGGCCGCGGCCCGCGACGCCCTCGACCGCCACCGCCGGGCCGTCGGCGTGCCCGCCGGCCTGGCCCCGGTCCTGCTCGTCGCCGCCTGGGTGGAGCTGTGCGTCCGCCGGTCGGACCAGCAGCGCGACGGCGGCGAGGCGCCGGCCGGCGCCCGGGCCGGCAATCCGAACCTGCCCTACCTCGCCACCCTGGCCGACGGGTGCGGGCGGCTGTTCCCGGAGGTGGGCCGGTGACGACGGCGTCCGAGGTCGGCCTCCCGCCCGTGTCGGTGATCGTCGCCACCCGCGACCGGCCGGAGATGCTGGCCGCCGTCGTCGGGTCGATCCTCGCCAACCGCGTCCGCCCCGACGAGGTGGTCGTCGTCGACCAGAGCCGGGAGCCGGACCCGGCCATGGCGGCCGATGCGCGGGTCCACTACGTCCACACCACCGAGGTGGGCCTCAGCCGGGCCAACAACCTCGGCGCCTCGGTCGCCAGCCACGACCTCCTGCTGTTCACCCACGACGACGTCCTCGTCGACCCCGACTGGGTGGCGTTCCTGGCCGGCGCCTGGGACCGGGCCGGCGACCGGGTGGTCGTCACCGGGCGGGTGGCGGCGACGGCGCCCGAGCAGGCCGGCGGGTTCGCGCCGGCGCTGAAGGACGAGGCCCGCCCGGCGTCCTACACCGGCCGGGTCGGCTTCGACGTGCTGAAGCCCATGAACATGGCCATGTCCCGCGCCGCTCTGGCCGAGGTGGGCGGCTTCGACCCCCGGCTCGGCCCGGGCACGCCGTTCCCGGGCGCCGAGGACGCCGACCTCGGCTTCCGGTTCCTCGACGCCGGCTACCGGGTCGACTACGTGCCCGAGGCCGTCGTCCGCCACCGGGCCTGGCGGGCGCCCGAGGACTACCTGCCCCTGCGGTGGGGCTACGGCCTGTCCCACGGCGCCTTCTACGCCAAGCACCTCAGCCTGCGGGACACCCACATGGCCAGGCGCATGGTCCGGGACGTCGGCCGCCGGATGCGGGCCTTCCCCGCCCGGGTGCGCCACGAGGGCCGCCGGGCGCTCGGCGACCCGGTGTTCGTGGCCGCGACCTTCGTCGGCGCGTTCCGCTGGCGGCGGGCCGAGCGGCGGCGGGGGGCGGCGGCGTGAGCGCTCCGCTCGTGTCGGTGGTGACGATCTTCCGCGACGAGGAGCGGTTCCTCGAGGAGGCGGTCGCCAGCGTCCTCGCCCAGACCTACCGGCGGTGGGAGCTGGTGCTGGTCGACGACGGCTCCACCGACCGCAGCACCGACCTCGCCGTCGCCTTCGCCGAGCGCCACCCCGGCCGCGTCCGCTACGTCGACCACCCTGGCCACGCCAACCTCGGCATGAGCGCGTCCCGCAACCGGGGGATCGCCGAGTCCGGGGGCGACCTGCTCGCCTTCCTCGACGCCGACGACGTGTACCTGCCCCGCAAGCTGGAGGCCCAGGTCGCCGCGCTCGACGCCCACCCCTCGGCGGCCATGGCCTACGGCCCGACCGTCCACTGGTACAGCTGGACGGGCCGGCCCGAGGACGACCGCGACGTGCCCCGGCGCCTCGGCGTCCCGCCGGACACGCTGGTCGCCCCGCCGGCCCTCGTGCCCCTCTTCCTGCGGCTCGAGGCCCAGACGCCGGGCACCTGCGGCCTCCTCGTGCGCCGGGAGGCGTGCGACCGGGCCGGCGGGTTCGAGGACCGCTTCCGCGGGATGTTCGAGGACCAGGTCTTCGTATGCAAGGTGTGCCTGGCCGAGCCGGTGTTCGTGATGGGCGACGGGTTCGACCGCTACCGCCAGCACCCCCGCTCGCACAGCCGCATGGCCCGGTCGGGGCCGTGGGCCTTCGACCGGCCCAACCCGTCGACGGCCGCCTTCCTCGACTGGCTGGCCGGCCACGTCGCCGCCACCGGGGTCGACGACCCCGAGGTGCTGGCCGCCCTCGACGAGGTCCGCTGGCCGCACCGCCACCCCGTCAGGGCCGCCGGGCGGGACGTCGTGCGCCGGGCCATGGCACTGGCCCGCCGACCGTGACCGCCGACGGCCACGGCGCCCACCGCCCGCGACCCCGGCCGGTGACCGGCCCCGCGCCCCGCCCGCGGTGGTCGGTGATGATCCCGACCTACCACTGCGCGGACGTGCTGGCGACGACCCTGCGCAGCGTCCTCGACCAGGACCCGGGCGAGGACGTGATGCAGGTCGAGGTGGTCGACGACCACTCGACCGACGACGACCCGGAGGCCGTCGTCCGGGCCGTCGCCCCCGGCCGGGTCGGCTTCTTCCGCCAGCCGGCCAACGTCGGCCACACCAGGAACTTCAACACTTGCCTGGACCGGGCCCGCGGGCACCTCGTCCACCTGCTGCACGGCGACGACGCCGTCCTCCCCGGGTTCTACGCCCGCATGGGCGCGGCGCTCGAGGCCCACCCCGAGGTCGGCGCGGCGTTCTGCCGGCACGTGGTGATGGACGAGGAGGGCACCTGGCTCACCCTCGCCCCGCTGGTGGCCGGGCGCAGCGGCGTGCTCGACGGCTGGTTCGACCGCATCGCCACCGGCCAGCTCCTCCAGGCGCCGGCCATGGTCGTGCGCCGCGAGGTCTACGAGGAGGTCGGCGGCTTCGACCAGCGCATCCCGTCCTACGGCGAGGACTGGGAGATGTGGACGAGGATCGCCGCCCACCGGCCCGTCTGGTACGAGACCGAGACCCTCGCCTGCTACCGCGTCCACACCCGGTCCCTGTCGGGCCGGACCCTGCGCACCGGGCAGAACATGCGGGACATCCGCCTCGTGATCGACCTGAACCGGGACCTCATGCCGGCCGACCGGGCCGCCGAGCTGACCCGCCGCAGCCGGGAGAACAACGCGCTCGGCGCCGTCCGCCGGGCCCTGCGGCTGTACGACGGCGGCGACGTCGAGGGCGCGACCGCGCAGGTGAGGGAGGCGCTGGCCACCAGCCGGTCGGCCCGGGTCGCCGCCCAGGTCGCCGCGCTCGTGCCCCGCGTGTCGTGGCGGGCGGCGAGGCGGGCGGCCAGGAGGGCGTCCGGTGGCTGAGCGAATCTCGGCCTGCATCGTCTGCCGCGACGAGGCCGACAAGCTGGAGCGCTGCCTGGCCACCACCGGGTGGGTGGACGAGGTCGTCGTGCTCGACCTGGAGAGCGGCGACGGCTCCGGCGAGGTCGCCGCCCGCCACGGCGCCGCCGTCCACCGCCGCCCGCCGGTGCCGATCGTCGAGCTCGTCCGCAACGAGGTCGCCGCGCTCGCCTCGTCGGACTGGATCCTCGTGCTCGACCCCGACGAGCGGCTGGCGCCCGGGCTGGAGGCGGCGCTGCGGGAGGCGGCCGCCGACGACGGGTGCGACGCGGTCGTCATCCCCCGCACGAACTTCGACCTCGGCCACCCGCCGAGCCACCCGTCCCAGCGCTACGAGCCCCAGCTGCGCATGTACCGGCGGTCGAGGGTGGCCTGGCCGACGGTCCCGAACGCCCTGCCGTCGGTGCCGGAGGAGCGGGTGCGGCGGCTGCCGGACCGCGACGACCTCGTGATCCTCCACGACCGCAGCCGGAACATCGTGGAGGTGCTGGACCGGTCCATCCGCTACGCGCCGGCCCAGGCCCAGTCCATGCTCGACCGGGGCGAGGTGTTCTCGGCGAAGGCGATGGCCGCCGCGCTCTGGCGGGAGACCGACGCCAAGCTGCTCGGGCCCCGGGCCTGGCGGGACGGCCTGCCCGGCCTCCTGCGGGCCGGGATCCTCGTCGGGTTCAAGTTCCACGTGTGGGTCGAGCTGTGGCAGCGCTCGGGCGGCGCCCGCACCGCGGAGGACGACCGCTTCGTCGCCCGGCTCGGCCGGGGCCTCGAGGCCGTGCGGGCCGGCACGGTCGTGGCCCGCCGGCTGACCGGCGCGGCGGGCGCCGTCCGGCGCAGGGGGCGGGCGGGGTGAAGCCGCTGCGCCTGCTGCTCGTGTCGGCCCGCTACCCGCCCTACGTGGGCGGCACCGAGATCCACACCGCCGAGGTGGCGACCCGCCTCGTCGCCCTCGGCCACCACGTGAGCGTCCTCACCACCGACCCGACCGGCTCGGCGCCGGCCGAGGAGGTGTGCGACGGGGTGCGCGTGCTGCGGGTGCCGGCCTGGCCGAGGGCCAGGGACTGGTACGTGGCCCCCAAGGTGGCCAGCGTGGTCGCCGGCGAGGCCTGGGACGTCCTGCACGTGCAGGGCTACCACACGTTCGTCGCACCCCTCGCCATGGCGGCCGCCGCCCGCCAGCGCCGGCCCTTCGTCGTCACCTTCCACAGCGGCGGCCACTCGTCCCGGTTCCGCCACCTGGTCCGACCGGTGCAGCGGCGGGCCATGCGGCCGCTCCTGCGCCGGGCCAGCCGGCTGATCGGGGTGTCGCCGTTCGAGACCGCGCTGTTCGAACGGGCCCTCGACCTGCCGCCCGAGCGGTTCGCCACGATCTCGAACGGCACGTCGTTCCACGCCGCGCCCCGCCCGGCCGGCCCGGCGGAGCGGCCGATCATCTGCTCGGTCGGGCGGGTCGAGCGCTACAAGGGCCACAGCCGGGTGGTCGCCGCCCTGCCCGAGCTGCGCCGCAGCGTGCCCGACGTGCTCTACCGGGTCATCGGCTCGGGGCCCTACGCCGACCGGCTGCTCCACCAGGCCGAGCGCCTCGGCGTGCGCGACGCCGTCGAGCTCATGTCCGTGCCCCGCGAGCGGCGCGACGAGCTCCCCGCCCTGCTCCAGGAGGCGGCGGTGTTCCTGCTCCTGTCGGACTACGAGTCCCAGGGGATCGCCGTGCTGGAGGCCCTGTCGGTCGGGGTGCCGGTCCTGGTGGCCGACACGTCGGCGCTGCACGACCTGACCGGCGAGCACAACGTGTGGGTGGTCCCGCCCAACAGCCCGCCGGCCCAGCTGGCCGACGCCATCCTCGAGGTGATGGCCGCGCCCCGCCAGTCCGGCGCGCCGGCCCTGCCCGACTGGGACGACATCGTGGCCCAGCTGGTCGACCTGTACCGCGACGTGCTGGAGGCGCCGGCGTGCGGGTCCTGATGGTCACCGACTTCTACGCGCCGTACGTCGGCGGGGTCGAGCAGCACGTGCGCTCGCTGGCGCACGCGCTCGCCGACCGCGGCCACCACGTCGCCGTGGCCACGCTGTGGACCCCGGAGGCCGGGCCCGAGCAGGAGGACGACGGGCCGGTGCGCGTCCACCGGCTGCGCAGCACGGCCCAGCGGCTGAAGCGCCGGTGGGCGGTGGACGAGCGGCCGTGGGCGCCGCCGGTCGTCGACCCCGGCGTGCTGCTCGGCCTGCGGCGGGTGGTGCGGGCCGAGCGGCCGGACGTGGTGCACGGGCACGACTGGCTGGGTCGGTCGGCCTGGCCGCTGTGCCTGCGGCGCCGGCCCCTCGTCGTCAGCCTGCACTACTACAGCCGGTCCTGTGCCAAGAAGACGCTGGTGCGCGACGGCCGGCGGTGCGAGGGGCCGGCGCCGCTGAAGTGCGCGCGCTGTGCCGCCGGGCACTACGGCCGCCTCCAGGGCCCCGCCGTGGCCGCCGCCAACCTGGTCGGCGCGGCCGTCGACGACCGGGTGGCGGCCGCGATGGTCGCCGTCAGCGGGGCGACGGCGGCCGGCAACCTGCTGCCCAGCCGGCGGCGGTCCTGCGTCGTGGTCCCCAACCTGCTGCCCCCGCCGGACGGCGACTGGGACGGCACGGGGCTGGACGCGCTGCCCGACGGGCCCTTCGTGCTGTACGTGGGCGACCTGCGGGCCGAGAAGGGCCTCGACGTGCTGCTCGACGCCTACCGGGGGATGCCGGCGCCGGCGCCGCCGCTCGTGCTCGTGGGCAAGCGGGTGCCGGCCTCCCCGGCCACCCTCCCCGACGGCGTCCGCCACCTCGGGACGCTCCCCAACGAGGCCGTGCTCGAGGCGTGGCGGCGGTGCTCGTTCGGCGTGGTGCCGTCGGTGTGGGCCGAGCCGTTCGGCATCGTGGTCATCGAGGCCATGACGGCCGGGCGGCCCGTCGTGGCCAGCGCCGTCGGCGGGCTGGCCGAGATCGTCACCGACGGGGTCGACGGCGTGCTCGTGCCGCCCGGCGACGCCGTCGCCCTGCGGGCCGCCATCGCCCGGCTGGCCGGCGACCCGGTGCTGCGGGCCAGGCTCGGGGCCGCCGCGGCCCGGACGGCGGCCCGCTACCGGCCGTCGGTGGTCGCCGCGGAGGTCGAGGCGGTGTACGAGGGCGCGCTCGCCGGCCGTGGCTGACCGGCCGGCGGCGTCGGTCGTCGTCACCAACCACGACTACGGGCGGTTCCTCGCCGCCGCGGTGGACAGCGCGCTGGCCCAGGAGGGGCTGCCCGTCGAGGTCATCGTCGTCGACGACGGGTCGACGGACGGGTCGGGCGCCGTGCTCGACGCCTACGAGGGCCGGGCCCGCGTCGTCCGCCAGGCCAACGGCGGCCAGGGCGCGGCCATGAACGCGGGGTTCGCCCTGGCGAGGGGCGAGGTGGTCGCCTTCCTCGACGCCGACGACCTCCTCGACCCCGACGCCATGGCCCGCTGCGCCGCCGCGCTGGCCGCCGACCCCGGCGCCGTGCGGGTGCAGTTCCCGCTGCGCTGCGTCGACGCCGGCGGCCGGCCGCTCGGGGTGACGATGCCGGCCGACCCCGGCCGCCTGCCGAGGGGCGACGTCCGCGCCGCCGTGCTGTCCCACCCCGACGACCTGGCCTGGCAGGTGACGAGCGGCAACGCCTTCCTCGCGTCCGCGCTCGCCCGGGTGCTACCGATGCCGCCGGCGCCGTACCGGATCTCGGCCGACCACTACCTGTCGAACCTGACGCCGCTGCTCGGCCGGGTGGCCGTGCTCGACTCGCCGGCCGGCTCGTACCGCATCCACGGCGCCAACGCCGACTTCCGCTCGGCCCTCGACCTCGACCGCACGCGCGCCATCGTCACCCGCACCGTCGCCACCCACGAGCAGGTCGACCGGCTGGCCGGGGAGCTCGGGCTCGGCGGGCTGGGCGACCCCCTCGCCGTGCGCTCGGTCACGTTCGCGGCCAACCGGCTCGTCTCCCTGCGCTTCGACCCCGATCGCCACCCCGTCCCCGGCGACCGGCGCTGGCGGCTCGTGGCGGACGGCACCCGCGCCGCCATGGCCCGGCCCGACCTCGGCCCCGCCCGGCGGGCCGCCGCCGCCGGGTGGTTCGCCGCCGTCGCCGCGCTCCCGCGCGCAGTCGCCCGGCCACTCGTGGGCGTCGGGCTGGCGCCACCGACCGGCCGCCTTCGCACTTAATCGAGAGTTAGCAGTAAGCGGCGTCTAGCCGGCCGGCGAAGGGGCACGATCGGGCGCGGTGGGAACGACGACGAGGACGCGGCCAGCGGGCCGCCCGGGTACCGGCGCGATCCGGAACGACACGACGGTGACGATGACGAGGACGACCGTGCCGGCGAGCCTCCGCCGCCACGCCCGGCCGACCAACCCGACGGTGTCGGTCGTCGTGCCGACGCTCAACGAGGCGAGGAACCTGCCGTACGCGTTCTGGCGGCTGCCGGAGTGCGTGACGGAGGTCATCCTCGTCGACGGGCGGTCGTCGGACGACACGATCGACGTGGCCCTGGCGCTGCGGCACGACGTGCGGGTCGTGCGGGAGACGGCCAAGGGCAAGGGCGCGGCGCTGCGCCGCGGCTTCGAGGAGGCGTCCGGCGACATCGTCGTCATGTTCGACGCCGACGGGTCGGCCGACGGCGCCGAGATCGAGCGGTTCGTGGACGTCCTCGTCGCCGGGGCCGACTTCGCCAAGGGGTCCCGGTTCCTCGCCGGCGGCGGCAGCGCCGACATCACCCGCATCCGCCGCCTCGGCAACCACGTGCTCGTCGGCGCCGTCAACCTCGTGTGCAGCACCCGGTACACCGACCTCTGCTACGGCTACAACGCGTTCTGGCGCGACTGCCTCGGGCACATCGACGTCGACGTGCCCGGCTTCGAGGTGGAGACCCGCCTGAACATGGTCGTCGCCCAGGCCGGCCTGCTCGTCGTCGAGGTGCCGAGCTTCGAGTACAGCCGGGTGCACGGCGCCAGC
Organism: Acidimicrobiales bacterium; assembly: GCA_036399815.1. Taxonomy (NCBI): domain Bacteria; kingdom Bacillati; phylum Actinomycetota; class Acidimicrobiia; order Acidimicrobiales; species Acidimicrobiales bacterium. The sequence goes on along the minus strand of DASWMK010000029.1, from coordinate 14,389 downwards.
AACCTCCACGCCGTCCGCGACGGCCTGCGGGTGCTCCGCACGATCGCCTCGTCGAGCCGCGAGGTCGTGCGCGGCCGGACGAGCGCCCGCTCCGAGCGCGACACGAGCCCCGTGGTGGCGCCCGGCGAGCCGGTCGTCGTCCCGGCCGACCTCGACCTCGATCGGGCCGTGCAGGCGTCGTGAAGTCGATGGTGGTCCTGCCCGGGCGCACGCCCGTGTGGGTCAAGATGCACGGCCGCCACCTCGCCCAGCGCCTCAGCCGCAACGGGCGGGTGCTCGTCGCCGACCCGAACCGCAAGGAGGTGGACCGCCTGCTGCCCGGCGAGCTGGCGCAGGGGTCCGTGCTCGGCAACTCGCTCCACGGCTACCCGCTGTGGACCGGCGGGTGGGGCTGCGCGCTGGGCGTGCGCCGGCGGCGCGACGTGGCCGTCATCGTCGTGTGGGCCGACGCCTCGCTGGCGCTCGCCGTCGTGTCCGCGCTCGTCTCCCGCCTGCGCCGCGAGCGGGTGGTGCTCGACGTCGAGCAGGAGGCGACGCCGACCGAGCGGAGCTGGCCGGCCCGGTCGTCGCGCCGCGCGCTGATGGCGATCCTGTGCCACCTGGCCCACTCCGTGGTCGTCGGCGAGCCGGCCGGCCGGCCGGTCGTGCGCCGGCGGTCGGTCGTCGCCGTCTGCGGGAGCGACGCCGGCCTGGCCCACACGCTGCTCGACGCCGTCTCGGCCCTGCCCGACGAGGTGGCCGCCGAGTGGCACGTGCGCGTGCACGTCGACCCCGGCATCCGCCTGGCCCACGCCGGCGACGTCCGGCCCGGCCGGGTCGTCGACGTGCTGAGCGGCGAGCCCCGCCCCGACGAGCTGGCCGGCGCCGAGCTCGTCGTCGCCGGGCACGGCAGCCGGGGCGTCCGCTACGTCGAGGCGTCGGTGGACTCCGGCGCGGCCGGCGTCATCGTCGGCCACCCCGTGGCCGGCCGGGTGGCCCGCCGGGCCGACGGCGTCTGGTACGCCGGCCGGGACCCCGCCTCGATCCTCGTCGCCATGGAGTCGGCGACCGGCGCCAACGTCGAGGGGCCGGTGTCCGTCCAGCAGCTGCGCTCGTCGGGCGACCGGGTCGTGGAGCTGGCGGAGGTGCTGGCATAGACGTCAGCGTCGTCATCTGCGCCTACACCGAGCGTCGCCTGGACCAGCTGCGGGAGGCCGTGGGGTCCGTCGAGGACCAGACCAGCCCGCCGGCCGAGGTCGTGGTCGTGATCGACCACAACGACGCCCTCCTCGCGCGCGCCGTCGCCGACTGGCCCCGGCACACGGTCCTGCCCAACCGCCACCGCAAGGGCCTGTCCGGCGCCCGCAACACCGGCGTCGCCGGCGCCACCGGCGAGGTCGTCGCCTTCCTCGACGACGACGCCTGCGCCGACCCCCGCTGGCTCGAGCGCCTCTGCCGCCACTTCGCCGACCCGGTCGTCGGCGGCGTCGGCGGCGGCATCGCGCCGGCGTGGGCCGAGGGCGCGCCCCGGTGGTTCCCCGAGGAGTTCCTCTGGGTCGTCGGGTGCAGCTACGAGGGCATGCCCACCGAGGTCGCGGAGGTCCGCAACCCCATCGGCGCGAACATGGCGTTCCGGCGGGAGCTCGTCGTCCGGGCGGGCGGCTTCGCCGAGGAGGTCGGGCGGGTGGGGACCGTGCCGGCCGGGTGCGAGGAGACCGAGCTGTCGATCAGGCTGCGGGCCGGCGGGGCGAGGATCCTCTACGACCCCGACGCGCTCGTCCACCACCTCGTGCCGGCCGACCGCGGCACCCTCCGCTACTTCCGGCGCCGCTGCTTCGCCGAGGGCCGCTCGAAGGCCGTCGTGGCCCGGCTGGCCGACGCCACGAGCGCGCTCGCCACCGAGCGGGAGTACGCCCGCCGCACCCTCCCCCGCGGCGTCGCCCGCGGCCTGCGGGAGGCGGTGCGGGGGCCGGACCGGGCCGCCGGGGCCGAGCGGGCCGGGGCCATCCCCCTCGGCCTCGCCTGCACGGTGGCCGGCTACGTCGACGGCTCGGTGCGTCGCGGCGGCCCGGCCGCCGCCACCGCGTGAACGCCGAGGAGGCCTCGTCCCACCGCCTGGAGGCCTGGCCCGAGGCCGCCGGCTGGGTGCTCGACGGCCTCGCCGCGGCCGCCGCCGCCGCCACCGGGCTCCTGATGGTCGTCGGCGTCGACCACGGCCTCCGGGTCGTCGCCGCCGCCGTGCTGTTCGCGTTCGGCTTCGGGTGGGCCGTCGTCCGGGCGTTCGGGGCGCCGGCCAGCTCGCTCGCCGCGCTCGGCGCCGTCGCCCTCAGCATCTCGGCGACGATGCTGCTCGGCGAGGTGGCCGTGACCCTGCTCGGCTGGGCCTGGCGCGTCCCCGCCGTCGCCATGTGCGGCGGCACCCTGCTCGGCATCGCCGTCACCCTGTCCCACCGGGAGCGGGCGTGACCGACCTGCGGCAGGCGCCGGCCGTCGAGGAGCGGCCGCAGCCGGCACCGGTCGCCGCCGACCACCGGCGGGCCGGGATCCGCCACTTCGAGCGGACATCGCTCCACGTCCTCGTCAACACCGTCGTCACCGGCGGGCTCGGGACCCTGTTCTGGATCGTCGCCGCCCGCATCTACCCGGCGGCCGACGTCGGCTCGGCCGTCGCCGCCGCCTCGCTGCTGCTCCTGCTCGCCTTCCTCGCCCAGCTCAACCTGTCGACGTCGATCAGCCGGTTCCTGCCCGGCGGGGGGCCGTCGCAGCGGGCCATCGTCCGCGACTCGTACGGGCTGGCGCTGGTCGCCGCCGCCGGGCTCGGCGTCGTCGTCCTCCTCGTGGCCGCCGCCCGCGGCGGCGCGCTGGTCGAGGGGTCGGGGTGGGGGCTGAGCGTGGCGCTCGCGCTCGCCATCCCCGTCTGGGTGGTGTTCGCCCTCCAGGACGTCGTGCTCATCGCCCTGCGCCGCAGCGCGTGGGTGCCGGGCGAGAACGTGGCGACGACGGTGGCCAAGTTCCTCGTCCTGCCGGTCCTGCTCGCCCTGGGCAGCACGGGGATCCTCGTGGCCTGGACCCTGCCGGCGCTGGTGGCCGTGCCCATCGTCAACCGGGTGGTGTTCCGCCGGTTCCTGCGGCCCGGCAACGCGCCCGTGCAGGACCGCCAGGCGATGCTCGGCTACGCCCTCCGGGACCTGCCCGGCGCCGCCCTCTGGTTCGTCGCCCTGCGCCTCGTGCCGGTGATCGTGCTGGAGTGGCGGGGCCAGGTCGACGCCGCCTACATCGGCCTGCCCTGGACGATCCTCGCCGTCGCCGCCCTCGCCCTCCCCGCCCTGTCGAGGGCGCTGCTCGCCGAGCTGTCCCAGGAGGGCGCGGACAGCGCCGCGCTCGTGCGCCACTCGACCCGCCTCGTCGTGCGCCTCATGCTCCCGGCGTGCGCGGTGGCCGGCGTGCTGGCCTGGCCCGTCCTCGGCCTGGCCGGCGGCGACTACGCGGCCAGGGGCGCCGGCGTGCTGGCCTGGGGCGCGGTCGGCCTCGTCCCCGGCGCGCTGCTCGAGAGCCGCCTCGCCGTCCTCCGCTTCCACGACCGGGTGGTGCTGGCCAGCGCCGTCCAGGCGGCGAGGGCCGTGCTGCTCCTCGGCTCGGTCGTCGCCCTCGTCGCCGCCGGCGGCACCGAGCACATCGGGCTGGCCTTCCTGCTCGTGAACCTGGCCGTGGCCGCCGTGGCCGTGCCCGCGTGGCGGCCCCGCTACCGCGGCGCCCACCTGAGGGGCCGCACGGTGGTGGCCCGCTCGGCCATCGGGGCCCTGCGAGCCGGCGCCGGGTTGGCGCCGCTCGCCGTCGGCACCGCGCTGGCGGCCGTCGGCGTGGCCGGCGCGGACGCCTCCCGCATCGGCGCCGCCGGCCTCGTGCAGGCCGTCCCGCCGGTGTGGTTCGCCGGGACGGGGCTGGTCGTCGCCGGTGCCGTCCTCTGGGCCGGCGACCGCCGCGCCAACCGGTGGGCGGTCGCGGCCCACGTCGTCGTGCTCGCCGTCCTCCTCCACGGCCTGCCCGGCATGGTCGAGTCCGAGCCCCGCTTCCCGGTGGCCTGGCTGCACGCCGGCTTCATCGACCAGATCGCCGCCGACGGCCGGCTGCTCCCGCTGGTCGACGCCCGGTTCAGCTGGGCCGGGTTCTTCGCCGGCAACGCCCTCGTCGAGCGGGCGGCCGGGACCGTCGACGCGATGTGGCTCATCCGCTGGTGGCCCGTCGCCGTCAACCTGATCGCCTGCTGGGCCGTCTACGTGATCGGCGGGCTGATCGGCTTCGCCCGGCGCCAGCGGCTGCTCGCCCTCCCCCTGATGCTCGTCGTGAACTGGGCCGGCCAGGACTACTTCTCCCCCCAGGCCACCGCGTACGTCCTCTACTTCGTGATCTGCGCGGTGGTGCTGGCCGTGTTCGCCGGCCAGGGCGCGGCGCCCGGCTCCCGCCTCGCCCGCCTGCTGCGCCCGGCCCCGCTCCACGGCCTGGCCGTGCCGCCGCCGACCCGGCGCCTCGTGTACCTCGGCTGCCTGTTCGTGGCCGCCGCGCTCGTCGTCGGCCACCAGCTGACGCCGTCGTTCCTGGCGTCGGCCACGCTGCTGCTCGCGCTGACGAGCACGACCCGGCTGCGCACCTACCCGTTCATCGTCGCCATCGGCACGGTCGGCTGGCTGGCCTACGCGGCCACGTCGTACTGGGTGGGCCACTTCTCGACCCTGGCCGGCTCGGTCGGCCAGGTCAGCACCCTGGTCGAGGGCAACATCGGCGAGCGTGCGGCCACCGACGACCGGGCCCGCCAGTTCGTCGTCGCCTCCCGCATCGGCCTCGCCATGGCGATCTGGGGCCTCGCCGCCCTCGCCCTCCTCCTCGCCCGCCGCCGGGGGCGCACGCCGGTGGCGGCCGCCTGCCTGCTCGTCGCCCCGTTCCCGATGTTCCTGCTCCAGCCCTACGGCGGGGAGATGCTCGTGCGGGTGTGGTTCTTCACCACGCCGGTGGCCGCGCTGCTGGTCGCCGGGCTGGCCGTGACCCGGAGCGGCCGGGGCGAGCGGTGGCGCCGCGTGGTCGCCGCCGGCGCGCTGGCCGCCCTCCTCCCCGTGTTCCTGCTGGCCCGCTACGGCAACGAGCGCTTCGAGCAGGTGACGGCGGACGACGCCACCCTGGTCGAGCGCATGTACGACGAGGTCCCCGACGGGTCGGTCGTCTACGTCGCCAACCGCCAGACCGTCGTCCTGTCCGAGCGGGTGGGCGAGGTGCGGTTCCGCAGCCTCACCAGCGAGGACCCCAAGCACGTGGTCAAGGAGCTCCCGCTCACCAGCCCGGACGACCTCACGTTCCTGATGGCCACCGAGGGCCAGGAGGCGTACGGCGAGCAGGTGCAAGGCCGGCCGCGGGGCTGGCTGACCCGCCTGGTCGACGACCTCGTGGCCACCGGGGCGTTCGAGGTCGACCAGCGGGCCGGCGGCAGCGTGCTGCTGCGCATGACGGCGGACGGCCAGTGACGCCCGCCGTGCTGGCGCTCGCCCGGGACACGATCGACGTGCTGACGGCGGCCGTCGGCGTGCCCGCCGCCGTCTTCGCCGTCGCCCTGCTGGCCTGGATCGACCTGGCGAGGGACCGGGGCACGAGCCCGTCCCGGGAGGTCCTCGTCTGGCTCGGAGTGGCGCTCGTCACGATGGTCGCGGCGATCGGCCTACGCTTCACCGGTCTCCTGGGGAGCTGAGCGGAGGGGCGGCGGGGCGGCGGGGCGGGGGATCCCGCGGCCGAACGGCTCCCCCGTCCCGCCATCCATCGCACCGAGGACGACCCCATGGCCTTCACGCACCTGCTCGCGGCGTTCACCACCGCGCTCGGCGGCCTGCTGGCGCTGCCGTCGCCACCCGACGCCCCGGCGTCCGAGCCCGGCCCCCTCACGGCGGCCACCTACTACGTCGACTGCGCCGGCAGCGACGGCGCGTCGGGCACCAGCCCGACCTCGGCCTGGCGGACGCTCGGCCGGGCCAGCGCCGCCGCCCTCGGCGCTGGCGGCCGCCTCCTCCTGAAGCGCGACTGCACCTGGTGGGGCCAGCGCCTCGACGCCGACTGGCACGGCACGGAGGCCGCCCCGGTCGTGGTCGGCGCCTACGGGTCGGGCGACGACCCGAGGATCTGGAACGGCCCCTACCAGGGGGTCAAGGTGTCCGGCAGCCACGTCGTGCTCGAGCAGCTCGTCGTCGGCCACTCGCCGTCCCGGTTCACGTCTTGCGGCCAGCCCCTCGGCGTCTACTACGGCGTCAACTTCACCGAGGGCGCCCACGACAGCGTCCTCCAGGACTCGCTCGTCACCGGCTCGATGGCCGGCGTGCACCTGGCCCGCGACTCGTGGGCGAACACCGTGCGCCGCAACGTCATCGCCGGCAACGACGTGGTCGACGCCTTCCACGCCGACCCGGCCCAGGACCTCGGCGCCTGGGGCGTGCTCGTCGTGAGCGACGACAACGACATCTCGTGGAACCAGTTCGTCGACAACCGGGCCGTCTGCTCGAACCAGGGCTACCGGCTCATGTCGAACTCGGTCGAGATCTTCGAGGGCAAGCGCAACCGCATCCACCACAACCGCTCGGTCGGCGACCGGGTGTTCAGCGAGCTCGGCGGGTCGTGGGAGGAGAAGGCGGCCGACAACGTGTTCGCCTACAACCGCTTCGCCAACGACCTGGCCGACTCGCGGTTCGTCGTGACCCGGGGGTCGGACGAGTCGTGGGGCCCGGTGTACCGGACGACGGTCGTGCACAACACGACGTACCTGACCGGCCCCCGGTCCCAGGGCGTGGTCTGCATGTCCGGGTGCACCCCGAACATCCTCACCATGCGCTGGAACCTGATCTGGGCCGAGGAGAAGGTGCTCTACGCGGACGGGACCTTCGAGGCGTCGCGGAACCTGTTCTGGAGCTCGGACGGCGACCCGTTCGTGCAGGCCCCGTTCGCCGTGCCGGCCATCGTGGCCAACCCCCAGTTCGTGGACCGCTGGTCGGCCACCCTCACCCTGTCGGCCGGCAGCCCGGCGATCGACGCCGGCGACGTGTCCACCGCCTGGGGGGTGGCGCTCAACGGCGTGCCGCTGTACCAGGGGTGGGCGACGGAGCTCGGGGCGTACGAGCGGGCCGACTGACGCCCGCGCCGGCCAGGGCGCCGAGGAAGGCGAACGCCGTCGCCGCGTGCCGGGCCGGCCCGTCGTCGCCGAGGCCGAGGGCGTCGGCCCTGGCCCGCTGGTAGTGGGCCCGCTCCACCCACAGGGCGGCGTGCAGCACCGGCACCATGGCCGGGTCGAGGCCGAGGTCGCGGCACCAGCGGTGGACGGCCCGGCCGGCCGTGGCGACCGGGCCCCGGCCCCGGCCGGGCGCGCCCACCAGCCGGGCCACGAGGGCGGCCTCCTCGTCGACCGACGACGCCCCGCACGCCTGGAACAGCCAGAACGTGACGAGGGCGAGCACGTCGACGGGGAGGCCGGTGCCGACCGCCCGCCTGGCCTCGCTCAGCTCCCAGTCGAGCACGGTGACCCGCCGGCCGGCGAGGAACAGGTTGCAGGGGGCGAGGTCGAAGTGCTGGGCGACGAGGGGCACCTCGGTGCCGTCCGCGGCGGCCGACCAGGCGGCCGCCGCGTGCACCAGGCCGTCGCCCCCCTCGGGGTCGTACGAGGCGACCAGGCGGCGCAGCGGGCCGACCACGAGGTCGTCGGCCACGGCGCCGTCCCAGACCAGCCGGCGGGCGGTCGTGGCCCGCTGGAAGGCGGTGGCCCAGGCGACGGCCAGGCGCAGGTCGCGGTCGCGGCGGAGGCGGCCGGCGCCGAGCAGGCCGCAGGCCCGGTCCATGGCCTGGCCCTGCGCCGCCGTCTGGGCGGTGACGGCCAGCTCGCCGAGGCGGCCGGTGCCGAGCGGGCGGGGCAGGGCGGCGCCGATCGACCGGGGCAGCGGCTCCCGCAGGGCCAGGAGCCGGTCGAGCTCGGCCTCGGTGTCGCGGTTGCCGGCCGGCAGGGTGGCCGCCTTGAGCACGGCCACCGGCTCCCGCTCCCCCTCCCGGAAGGGCAGGAGGACGACGCGGCTGGCGGCGTCCTGGCCGCTCGTGAGCACCAGCGTGCGCAGCGGCTCCCCGGCGCCGGCGGCCCGGACGGCACCGAGCGCGGCCGGCCGGGGCGGCCCGCTCCCGCCCCGGCGCAGGAGCATGCAGTAGTGGGGCGCCAGCCAGCGCACCGCGCCCATGAGCCCGGCCCTGGCCAGCACCCCGCCGGCCACCCGCACGGCCGCCGTGCGGGCCGTGGACGGCACGAACAGCGAGCCGAGGTACCACCGCAGGGCCTCCGGCCCCTCGAGCGGCACGTAGCGGCGGGGCCGGTGGACGTCGGGCGCGGCGAGCCACGTGCCGGCCGGCTCCAGGCCGGCGGCCCTCGCCTTCGCGGCCAGCCGGCCGGGGGTCAGCCGGCGGCCGCCGGGCGCCCTGCGGTCCACCTCCACGAGCGCCACGCCGCCCTCGCGCACGGCGGGCAGGGCGGCGACGGCGTCGGCCTCCGAGCCGGCCAGGCCGACCAGGCAGGCGAGGACCGGCTCGCCGGGCACGGCGTCGACCACCGCGGTCGCCGCCCCCATGGCGAGGAGCGCCTCCGCGTCGACCGGCCCACCGCCGAGCACGAGCGCGGGGCGGTCGGGCCCGCCGCCCGGCTCGGGCAGCAGGAACCGCCACTGGTGGCGGCCGGACCGCGGCCGGGCGGCCGCGCCGGGGCGGCCGACGGCGGCGGCCACGGCCCGGCCCACCGGCGAGCGCAGGGGATAGCGGGACGGGGCGGGGGTAGCCCGCTCGGCCGGAGGTGGAGGCGAACCGGTGACCATCGAGCGGACGGTGCGGCGAGCACTCGCGCCCGTCACGGGCCCGGCGGCCAAGCGGTCACTCATCGCCGGCCGCGACGCGCTGGCGTGGCGGCTGGCGGCGGCCCGCGCCGCGGCCCGGCCCGCCCGCATGCGGCCGGCGTTCGTCGTCGTCGGGGCCCAGAAGGCCGGCACGACGTTCCTGTACCAGGAGCTGGTCCGGCACCCGGACGTGGTCCCGGCCATCACGAAGGAGATCCATCACTTCGACGACCGGTACCACGCCGGGCGCCGCGCCTACCCCGGCTTCTTCCCGGCGCCGGCCCGACCCGGCGTGATCACCGGCGAGGCCAGCCCCGGCTACGTGTTCCACCCGAGGGCGATCGCCCGCCTGGCCGCCGACGTGCCCGGCGTGCGGGTGATCGTCCTGCTGCGCGACCCGGTGCGGCGGGCGCGGTCCCACCACGCCCACGAGGTGCGCCTCGGCTACGAGCCGGTGACGTCCTTCGCCGAGGCGCTCGCCCTGGAGGACGGGCGCCTGGCCGGCGAGGAGGAGCGCCTGCTGGCCGACGAGCGCTACGTCAGCTTCGCGTGGCGCCACTTCTCGTACCGGGCGAGGGGCCACTACGTCGACCAGCTGCGCCGCCTGCACGAGTCCTTCCCGCCCGAGCGGGTGTGCGTGCTGCGGTCCGAGGACCTGTACGAGGCGCCCGGGCCGGTGCTGGCCGGCGTGCACGCCTTCCTCGGCCTCACCCCCCACGACGCGGAGCCCGGGCGCAACGACATGCGGGCCGACCCGGCGCCCGTCGACCCGGCCGTCGCCGCCGGCCTCCGGGACCACTACCGGCCGTGGAACGAGGCGCTCGCCGCCTACCTGGGGCGCGACCTCGCGTGGCCGGCGTGACGCCGGCGCCGTCGCTCTACGTCGTCGGCGGGCAGCAGCGGGCGCCCCGGTCGCTGCTGGAGGGCGGCGACTGGTACGGCTACGCCCGCGGGATCGTCCTGCGGGTGGACGGCGACGACGTGACGACGGCGGCGTCCTACGAGTCGCCGCCGGGCACGTGCGCCCCCGGCGACCCCGTGTTGTTCAAGTCGGCCACCCGGCGCGGCGACCGGCTCTACGCCTGCACCCAGACCGAGGTCGTGGTGCTCGGCGTCCCCGGGTTCGAGGTCCTCCACCACCTCTCCCTGCCGGTGTTCAACGACGTCCACCACGTGCTGCCCACCGACCGGGGCACCGTGCTGGTCGCCAACTCCGGGCTGGAGATGGTGCTCGAGGTCACCCTCGACGGCCGGGTCGAGCGCATCTGGAACGTGCTCGGCGAGGACCCGTGGGAGCGCTTCTCGCCCGACGTCGACTACCGCATGGGCGTCGACCTGAAGCCCCACCGGGCCCACCCGAACCACGTGTTCCTCGTCGGCGAGGAGGCCTGGGTGACCCGGTTCGAGCTGAGGGACGCCGTCTGCCTCGACGACCACCGGCGCCGGATCGTGATCGGCGACGAGCGGGTGCACGACGGCGTCGTCCACGGCGGCCTCGTCCACTTCACGACCGTCGACGGCACCGTGGTCGTGGCCGACCCCGAGACGCTCGAGGTGGTCGACCGGGTCCGCCTCGACGTGCCCGGCTCGTCGGAGTCGGTGACCGGGTGGTGCCGCGGGCTGCTCGTCGACGGCGACCACGCCTGGGTCGGCTACAGCCGCATCCGGGCCACCCGGCTCCGCCAGACGGTGAGCTGGGTGCGCACCGGCCTCCAGCGGTCGCTGCCGACGAGGATCGCCCGCCACCGCCTGGCCGACTGGTCCTTCGACGGCGAGATCGACCTCGAGCCGCACGGGCTGAACGCCGTGTTCACGATCGCCCCGGCCTGACGTGGCGGTTCGGCCCCCGGATTCCGGGCACGATGTCCGCGTGCCGGCTCGGAGGCCCGACCACGCCGTCACCGGGGCCAGGTGAGCGGCGCGCCCCCCACCGGACCGCCCGCGGGCGCCTACGTCCTCGGGATGCACCGCTCCGGCACCTCGGTGGTCGCCGGCGTGGTCGACCGGCTGGGGCTCGACGGCGGCCCCCGGTCCACCATGCTCGCGGCCGACCGGTTCAACAGCGACGGGTACTGGGAGCAGCGCCCCGTGGTCGAGTGGCACGACCGGGTGCTGGCCAGCCTGGGCGGGTGGGCGTCGGCGCCGCCGCCGCCGCCCGGTCCGGAACGGGCGAGGCAGCTGGCCGCGGCGCTGGACGGCGAGGCCAACGCGCTGATCGACCTGCTGTACGAGCGGCACTGGTTCATGAAGGACCCCCGGCAGTGCCTGCTGCTGTGGCTGTGGTCGGCGCTGCGGGGCGAGCGGGACCTCGCGGTGGCCGTGTTCCGGGACCCGGCGGGGGTCGTGCGCTCGCTGGGGCGGCGGAACGCCTACTCCAACGCCCTCGGCTACGCGCTGTGGGAGCGCTACTGCCACGACCTGCTCCGCTCGCTCGACGGGCGGCCCTGCGTGGTCCTCGACTACGCCGACCTGACCGCCGACCCCGGGCGGTGGGTCGAGGTGCTGGCCGGCGCCCTCGACCGCCACCTCCCGGCGACCGGCGGGCCGTTCTCGTCGAGGGTCGGCGAGGCCACCGCCCTCGTCCGCCGCCTCGACCGGGCCCCGGCCGGCGACGTGCGCCACCTGAACCCCTCCCAGCGGCAGCTGGCGGAGCTCGTCGCCGACCTCCGCGGGTACCACGAGCGATTCGTGCTGAACGGTGCCCTGCCGACCCCCTCCGAGGAGGGGACGACGGTGATCGAGCGCCGCCGCCGGCGCCTGAACCGGTTCCGCTTCGCCATGGGCTCGTCGTCCATGAAGGCCCGCTTCGACCGGCTCCCGTCGCTCGTGCGCCACGCCGTCCGCGCACACTGAGCGCCCCTCCGACGACGGCCAGCGAGTTTCCGCTAAAAAGAGTCCGATCACCGCGCGGCGGCCTACCGTAGGTCGATGTGACTCGGGTCGCAGCAGTGGTCGCCGTCGTTCTCGCGTTCCTCGCCGGGTCGGCCGGCCCGGCGGCCGCCGGCACCGCACCGGCCGGGGCGGCGGCCCCGGTGCTGCGGCTCGTGGCCGAGCCGGTGGCGGAGGCGGGCCGCACGGCGACGGTGTGGGTCGTGGCCGACGGCGCGCGCGACCTGGCCGCCTTCGAGCTGGCCGTGACCGTCGACGGTCGGGCCGCGGAGGTCGCCGCCGTGTCGGCGGACGCGCCGGGCCGCCACGACCTGTCGGTCTTCGACCTCGACGACCGCGGCGTGCTGGCCGCGTGGTGGGAGGGCGGGGCGAGCACCGGCACCGTCGTCCTCGGCCAGGCCAGGATCACGCCGACGGTCGAGGGTCGGGTGCAGGTCGTGGCCGGCGCCGCCGAGCTGGTCGACGCGTCCGGCCACCGCACCGAGCCGAGGGCGGCGTCGACGTGGCTGACGGTCGGCGCCGGCGGCCGCTCCTACCCGGCCGCGGCGGCCGCCGCCCCGCTGCGGTCGTCCCGCCAGCGGGGCGAGCCCCGCCTGTCGGACCTCAACGGCGACCGCCGCACCGACGCCATGGACCTCACCACCCTGGCCATGCGGTGGGAGGACGGCCACGTCGACGGCACGTCGTGCACGGGCGAGGCGGCGGCGTCCGACCTCGACGGCGACGGGTGCCTCACCGCGAGCGACCTCCAGCTGGTGGCGACGTCGGCCGAGGCGACGACGCCGCCGGCGGACCCCGTCGCCGCGCTGTCCACGTTCACGGTCACGTCCACGGCCGACACGTCGGACCGCCGGTTCGGCGACGGCATCTGCGCCACGACGGCCAACGTCTGCACCCTGCGGGCCGCCATCCAGGAGTCGAACTCGACGGCCGGCGCCAACGTCATCGGGTTCGACATCGCCGGCACCGGCCCGCACGTGATCCACATCGCGTCCCGCCTGCCGATCGTCTCCGACACGAGCGGCCCGACGACGATCGACGGCTACACCGAGCCGGACGCGTCGCCCAACACCGACCCGGTGGCGAGCAACGCCGTCATCCGGGTGGCCGTCGAGGGCGACGGGTCGGGGAACTACGACGGCCTCCCGGTCACCTCGCCCGGCAACACCATCCGCGGCCTGTCCATCTACGGCGTGCGCCGGCCCCTCTGGATCTACGGCACCAACGCCGTCGGCAACGTCGTCGTCGGCAACTTCGTCGGCACCAACCCGGCGGCGACCTACGTCACCCCGGTCCTCCAGCTCATCGGGCACGGCATCCACGTCGAGCAGGACGCGCCCGGCACCCGCATCGGCGGCACGGCCCCGGCCGACCGCAACGTCATCTCGGGCAACGGCCGCCACGGCGTCGGGCTCTGGCACAACCACACCGACGGCACCGTCGTGCAGGGCAACATCGTCGGCCTCAGCCCGGCGGGCGACCGCAAGGTGCCGAACCGCAAGCACGGCGTCGACCTGAACTTCGGGGTGTCGGAGACGATCGTCGGCGGGATCGGCCCGGGCGAGCACAACGTGATCTCCGGCAACGACGACTCCGGCGTCGAGGTGTCGCACACGTCGCTGACCACCGACAACGACGTCATCGGCAACTACATCGGCACCGACCTCACCGGCCGGGCCATCCCCGGCTACAGCGCCAACCTCAACATCGGCGTGTACATGGAGGACGGCGTCACCGACAACGTGATCGAGCAGAACGTGATCGCCGGCAACGCCAAGGGCGCCGTGCACATCCTGAACGGCGGCGAGAACGGCGTGTCGACGGGGAACGTGATCCGGGACAACCACATCGGCGAGGCGGCCGACGGCACCCCGCTGCCGAGCCCGCGGGCGGCGATCGTGATCACGGCGTCGGGCAACACGATCGGCCCGGGCAACCGCATCGTGCACCACGGCGGCCCCGGGATCCGGCTGATCGAGGCCGGCGCGCTCCACAACACGTTCACGGCCAACGACATGTACGACAACGGCTCGATCGGCATCGACCTCGGCCCGTACGGGATCACCGCCAACGACGTCGGCGACGTGGACAGCGGCCCGAACGACCTCCTCAACTTCCCGGTGGTCGTGACCGCCACCACGACGACGTTCTCGGGGACGGCCTGCGCCAACTGCACGGTCGAGCTGTTCGTGGCCGCGACCGGCACCTACCGCTCGGGCGCGGACTACGTGACGACCACGACCGCCGACGGCAGCGGGAGCTGGTCGGTGGCCAACCCGGGCGTGGCCGCCGGCGTGTCCGTCACCCCGACGGCGACCGACGGGCTCGGCAACACCAGCGAGTTCGGCGCCCCGAAGGCCGTCACGACGTCGCGCAGCTGATCGCCCGGGCGGCGGCGCAGGCCCGGCTGATGGCGTCCACGTGGGCGGCGTCGGTGCCGCAGCAGCCGCCCAGCACGCGCGGGCCGGGCGCCGCGGCCCGCACGACCTAGCTGTACTCGGCCAGGAGGTTGGTGACGGGTCGTTGACGTAGGCGAAGACCTCCGGTGCAGTGGAGATAGCCGTCTTCAGCTGACCGGAGGTCTTCGTGGGTCACCGTAACGCCCGTTTGACGTTCCATGGCCGCTGTCTGTT
>DASWMK010000028.1 GCA_036399815.1 Acidimicrobiales bacterium | reverse complement strand
CCTCGCCGCCGCCCTGACCGAGGGCGCGCCACCCGACGGCGCCGAGCGCCTCGCCGCTGCCCTGACCGAGGGCGGCCCACCCGGCGAGCCGGCGGTGGCCCGGCACGCGCTGGCCCTGGCCGGGGCGGAGGTGGCGGCCGGCGACCGGCGGGCCCTCGACCGGCTGGCCGAGGTCCTCCGCGCCGCGTCCCCGACCTGGACCTGGGACGACCACGACCCCGTCGCCACCGCCCGCTTCGTCGCCCTCGGGCGCGACCTCGCGGTGGTCGACCGGCCGGACGGCCCGGCCATGTGCCCGCTCCTGCCCGACGGCTGGCGGGGGCGGCCCGTCGAGGTCGAGGGCGCGCCGACGGCGGCCGGCCGCCTCTCCTACGCCGTGCGCTGGCACGGCGACCGGCCGGCGCTGCTGTGGGACCTCGCGCCCTCGGCCGGCCCGGCCCGCCTGACGGCGCCCGGGCTCGACCCCGCGTGGTCCACGACCGAGCCGTCGGGGGAGGCCTTGCTCGGGTGAGCGCCGGCGCCGCTCGCGGCGAACCGACCCTGCGGGCGCTGCTCGCCGCCCTCGGCGTCACCGAGGAGGAGGTGGCGGCGGCCGACCGCGCCGGCACCGTCGGCATCCTCGCCGTCGAGCGACTGGTGCTGCCCGAGCCGCCCCGCTACTCGCCCGAGGAGGTGGCGGACGCGGCCGGCATCCCGGAGCCGACGGCCCGGCAGTTCTGGCGGGCCCTCGGCTTCCCCGACACCCGGCCGGGCGAGCGGGCCCACACCGACCTCGACCTCGAGATGCTCCGGCTGGTCGCCGGCCTCCTGTCCCTCGGCGTGGTCGAGCCCGACCTCGCCCTCCAGATGACCAGGGTGATCGGGTCGTCCATGGCCCGGGTGGCCGAGGCCCAGGTGACGGCCATCGAGGGCCGGCTGCCCCGCCGGGCCGCCGACCTCGACACCGAGCCGGCCGTCCTCCAGGCCGCCACCCTGCTGCCGGCCATGCCCAGCGTGCTCGACTACGTGTGGCGCCGCCACCTCCAGGCCGCCGCCCGCCGCCACCTCGTGCGCCACGCCGCCGAGGACGCGGCCGGCGCGCCGGTCGCCGTCGGGTTCGCCGACCTCGTCGGGTTCACGGCCATGGCCCAGCAGGTGCCCGACCACGAGCTGGCCGCCGTCGTCGACCGGTTCGAGCTCGTCGCCCACGACACGGTGGTGGCGATGGGCGGCCGAGTGGTCAAGATGATCGGTGACGAGGTGATGTTCATGGTCGACGACGTCGGCGCCGCGGGAGAGACGGCGCTCAGCCTGGCCGAGGCCTACCACGAGGACGAGTCGCTGTCCGACGTGCGGGTCGGCCTCGCCGCCGGGCCCGTGCTCGAGCGGGACGGCGACGTCTACGGGCCGGTCGTCAACCGGGCCAGCCGCATCGTCGGCATCTCGTACCCGGGGTCGGTGGTCGTCGACGAGCACGTGCACGCGGAGCTGGCCGCCGACGCCCGCTTCGAGCTGCGGGCCCTGCGTCCGCGGACCCTGAAGGACATCGGCCGGGCCCGCCTGTGGCGCCTGCGCTGGGCGCCGGTCGGCGAGGAGCCCCGCACGCCCCTCGCCTGGGTGCGGGAGCGCCGCGTGGAGCTGCGCCGGCTGGTGGCCGAGCGGCTGGCCGAGCAGATCGACGAGGCGAGGGCGAGCTTCGAGGAGGTGGCCGGTCGGGTCGACCGGCTGGCGTGGGAGGAGGACGACGACGGCCGCGGCTGACCTCCCCGCCGCGCTCGCGGACGGGCTCGACCGGCTGGGGGCCATGGCCGCCGGCCGGGGGCGGGCCGGCGCGGCCCGGCTGTCGGCGCGCTACCGGTCCGGCCGGGACGTGGCCGTGCGGGACGCCGAGGGCGTGGCCGCCTACGCGTCGACGAGGGCGCCGGCCACGGTCGCCGCCGTCGGCGCCGTGCTGGGCCACCTGGCCGAGCGGTGGCCGGGCTGGGCCCCGGCCTCGGTGCTCGACGCCGGCGCCGGCCTGGGCGTGGCCGGGTGGGCGGCGGTGGCGCAGTGGGAGTCCCTGGCCGTCGTCACGTCCGTGGAGCGCTCCGCGGCCATGCTGGCCGCCGGTCGCAGCCTGGCCGCGGACGCCCCGTCCGCCGCCGTCCGCCACGGCCGCTGGGTGGCGGGCGACCTCGTCGACCTGGCCAGGGGCGCGGGCGAGGGCATCCCGCCGGCCGACCTCGTGGTGGCCGCCTACGTGCTCGGCGAGCTGGCCGAGGCGGACCTGGCCGGCGTCGTCGCCGGCCTGTGGCGGGCGACCGGTTCCGCGCTCGTCGTGGTCGAGCCCGGCACCCCTACCGGCTACGGGCGGGTCATCGACGTGCGGTCGGCGCTCGTCGAGGCGGGGGCCAGGGTCGTCGCCCCCTGCCCCCACGACCGCCGCTGCCCGCTCAGCGACGTGCCCGGCGAGTGGTGCCACTTCGCCCGCCGCCTGGCCCGCAGCCGGCGGCACCGGGCGGCCAAGGGCGCCACGCTCGGGTGGGAGGACGAGAAGTACAGCTACGTGGCCGTGACCAGGGGCGGGGGCGCGCCGGCCGGCGGCCGCATCGTCCGCCACCCGCTCCAGCGGCCCGGCCTCGTCACCCTGCAGGTGTGCGGCGAGGACGGGATCGGGCCCGTCCTCGTCCCCCGCAGCCGGTCCGACCAGTGGCGGCCGGCCAGGGACGCCGACTGGGGCGACTCCTGGCCGCCCGCTACGGACTGAGCCGGGCCGTCGCCAGGCCCCACGGGCCGAGCGGGAAGGGGCCGTCGAAGGCGCCCCGGGGCCGGCCCCGCAGGTCGACCAGCCAGCCGCGGCGGCCCTCGATGGTCACCGTGGCCGGCTCGGGGGTCGGGTTGAACACCCGCACCTCGACGGCCCCCTCGCGCCGGACGACGGCCGACACCTGGGCGCCGGTGACGCTCAGGGCCGCCCCGGTCGCCGGTCCGTCGCCGGCGCCGGTGCCGGTGGCGACGAGGAGGGGCAGGAAGGCGTCGTCGGCCAGCGCCCACGGGTCCACGTCGTCGCCGACGGCGACGGCGTAGCGGAACGACCGGGGCCCGGCCAGCTGTGCGCCCTCGGCCGGCACGACCGGGCCGGCCGGCAGCGGGCGCATGGTCATCGGGCCGTTCGACAGCAGGCCGGTGGCCCGCAGCAGGGTGACGGCCAGCTCCGTGCCCCCGGCCACCAGCTCGTGCTCCAGCAGGCCCTCGTGGGCGACGGCCAGCCCGCCGGCGGTGACGAAGCGGCGGGACGGCCAGGTGGCGAGGGGCCGCTCGGTCGGGCCGCCCTCGGCCTCCATGCCCCGCTCGACCAGCCCGAAGGCGCACTCGGCGACGGTGGTGGCCGCCGGCCGGGGGAGGGGGAGGTGGACGCGCAGGCGGTGGTCGCGGGCCTGGTGGTCGAGCCGGTCCTCGACCCGCACGAACCGCTCCCCGGCCCGGAGCTCGATCGTGGTCGTGACGACGGCCGTCACCTCGCCCACCCGGCGGTCGCCCTCGACCCGGTGGGGCCACCGGTAGGCCCGCTCGACGGCCAGCCGCCCGATGACCGGCCCGTCCGCCTCCACGCGCACCTCGACCCGCTCGGGCCGGTCCACGGCGGCGTCGCCGGCCGGCGGCGACCAGTTGTACGTGTCGCCGCCGTCGCCCCCGTCGACCAGGCGGCCGAGGCCGGCGTGGCCGTCGACCGAGAACGTGCCGTCGGCGGCGTCCACGGCCACGGTGACGAGGCCGTTGGCCAGGGTCGTGCCCGCGGCCGTGACCGCCGGGGCGGCGTCGTCGGGGCAGGGCCAGGCGGCCCACCCGAAGCCGGGCACCGGCCCGGTGCGGGCCAGGACCCGAACGGCGGGCGGCTGGCGCACGACGAAGCGCACCGGCCCGTCGGGGTGCTCGGCGGCCAGCTCGGCCACCCGCCGCTGGGCGTCGGTGCCGGCCGTCCGCCGGCCCGCCGGGTCGACGGTCAGCGTGACGACGGCGCCGCCGGTCGCCTCGTCCACGTCGACCTCGACGTCGGTGACGCCCGGCCGGATGTCCAGCTCCCGCTCGAGCACGGCCGGCCCGTCCCACCTCGTGACCTCGTGGAGCAGCTCCTCGGCCGGCGTGGCCGTCACCAGCTGGGTGCCGGGCGGGGCGGCGGCGACGGGCAGGTCGAGCTCGACCACCCCGCCCCTGGCCCTGGCGGCCGGGTTGACGACGACCGGCCCGGTCGCCGCCAGCCCGCCGGCCAGCGAGCGGAGGGCCCGCCGGGTGAGCCCGTCGGCCACGTGGGTGGCCTCGGCGTAGCGGACGAGGACGGCGTCGACCACGTCGTCGTGGGAGCAGGCGCAGATCGAGTCGTGGGCGGCGTTGCGGACCACGTGCAGCCAGGCCTCGGCCAGGAGGGCGGCCGGCCACCGGTCGGGCGGGAGGAACAGCGCCGACAGCGGCTCGGTCAGGCGCTCCAGCGCCCGCTCGGCCCTGGCCGCCGCCTGCTTGACGTCGACCCGGTTCGAGGCCACGCCCATCAGCAGGTTGGCCCTCGCCCCCGACCGCAGCTCGCCGTGCCAGGTGGGCAGGCCCTCGGCCGGCGCCGCGGCCAGGTGGGCGGCCAGCGAGGTGACGGCCAGGTCGTAGTCGTCCTGGGCGGCGTCGGCCTCGGCCACCACCGCGCCGAGCCACGGCTGGGGGACGAGGTGGTCGGTGCCGGCCATCCAGAGCAGCGGGCCGTCGCCCTCCCCGCCGACCAGGCCGGCGTGGCGGCGCTCGAAGTCGGCCACCCGCTCGACCAGCGCGGCGGGGTCGTCGGGCACGACGGCGCCGTTGCCGTAGCCGCCGGGCAGGTACTCGGCCCGCACCTCGGAGCCGTCGGGCGCCACCCAGCGGAACGCGCTGCGGTCGACGGCCGCCGGCACTCCCCGCCACACGACGGCGTGGGCCATGCCGAACTGGGCCAGCAGCTGGGGCATCTGGGCCACGTGGCCGAACATGTCGGGCAGGTAGCCGACCTCCATGGCGCCACCGAAGGCGGTCGCCCGCTCGATGCCGAGCTGGAGGTCGCGCACGAGGGTCTCGCCGGACACGAGGAACTCGTCGGGCAGCACGTACCAGGGGCCGACGGCCACCCGCCCGGCGGCGGCCAGGCGGCGCAGCCGGGGCTCGGCCTCGGGCCGGACGGCGAGGTAGTCGTCGACCATCGCCATCTGCCCGTCGAGCATGAAGTGGGCGAGCGACGGGTCGGCTTCGAGGCGGGGGAGGAGGTCGTCGAGCAGGTCGACGAGGCGGAGGCGGAAGGCCTGGAACGGGGCGTACCACTCCCGGTCCCAGTGGGTGTGGGGGACGACCGAGACGGGGCGCGCCATGGGCCCGAGCGTACGGACGCCGTACGCTCGCCGGCGCCATGTGCGACCTGCTGTGCGCCCTCCCGCCGGCGACGGCCGCCGGGCGCACCCTGTTCGCGAAGAACAGCGACCGGCCGCCCGCCGAGCGCCAGGAGCTCGTGTGGCTGCCGCCCCGCCGCGACCACGGGCCGGTGCGGGCCACCCACGTCGAGGTGGCGCCGGCCGGCGGGGCGACGATCGGCGTGCTCGGGACCCGCCCGGCGTGGGCCTGGGGGCTGGAGCAGGGCGTGAACGAGGCCGGGGTGGCCGCCGGCAACGCCACCGTCGACACGACCCTCGACCCCCGGGGCGCTCCGCCCGGCCTGATCGGCATGGACCTCGTGCGCCTCGCGCTGGAGCGGGCGGCGACGGCGAAGGCCGGCGTCGAGGTGCTCACCGCGCTCCTGGAGCGCCACGGCCAGGGCGGCTCCGGCCACGAGGGCCGGGACCGGCCCTACTGGTCGTCGTTCCTGCTGGCCGACCCGGCCGAGGCGTGGGTGGTCGACACGAGCGGGCGGGCCTGGGCGGCCGTGCCCGCCGGGCCGACCCGGGCGCTGTCCAACCGCACGACCATCCCCGACTTCGACCGCGACCACCGCCACCCCCGCCAGCCGGTCGAGCGCCTGGTCGACCCCCGCCTCGCCGCCGGCCGCCGCGTGCTCGACCGGGGCCGCCTCACGCCCTCCGACCTGATGGCCCACCTCGCCTCGCACGAGGGCGGCGACGGCGGCTGGACGGTGTGCATGCACGTCGACGGGGAGGAGCGGACGGCGGCCGCGCTGGTGGCCGAGCTCGCGCCCGAGCCGGTCACGTGGTGGGCGCTCGGCTCCCCGTGCGCCACCCCGTGGCGCCGCCTGCCCGTCGGCCCCCCGGGCTGAGGCCGCCCGGCAGCCGGCCGCCCGGCCGACCCTATGCTCGGCCGATGGACCTGTCGGCGGAGGCCGTCCGCATCCTCGGCGCCCTGATCGAGAAGCAGCGGACGGTCCCCGACACGTACCCGCTGACGCTGAACGCGCTGGTCGGGGCCTGCAACCAGACCTCGAACCGTTGGCCGGTGGTCTCCTACGACCCCGGCACCGTGCAGCGCACGCTCGACGCCCTGAAGGGGCTGGGGTACGTGCGCTTCGTCCACCCGGCCCACGGGGAGCGGACGACGAAGTTCCGCCAGGTGGTCGACGAGAAGCTCGGCCTCGGCCCCGACGAGACGGCCGTCCTCGCCGTGCTCATGCTGCGGGGGCCGCAGACGGTGGGCGAGCTCCGGTCGCGCACCGAGCGGCTCCACGCCTTCGACTCGACCGCGGCCGTGCAGGGCGTCCTCGACCGCCTCGCCGCCAGGCCCGAGCCCCTCGTCGTCGCCCTGCCCAGGGCGCTCGGGCAGAAGGAGGGCCGCTGGGCCCACCTGCTCGCCGGGCCGGTCGACGTCGAGGCCGTCGCCGCCGCCCCGCCGGGGGCGGAGCAGGCGCCGCGGCGCGGCGGCAGCGGCCTGGAGGAGCGGGTGGCCGCGCTCGAGGCCAGGGTCGCCCGCCTGTTCGAGCTGCTCGGCGAGGACCCCGAGGCCCCGCCGGCCCAGCCCGGCTAGCCGCCGAGCCGCCAGCGGGTCTGGGCGTAGGGGTCCCTGGCGAAGGCCCGGACGGTGACCGGCCGCACCTCGTAGACCACGGCTTCGCCGCCCTCGCCCACGAACACGCCGTCGCGCACCTCGAAGCGCCACTCCTCGCCGTACTTCGCCTCGTAGGCGGCGGCCACCGGGCGCAGGCGGTCGTCGTCGTGGACGGGCACGGCGTCGCCCTCGACGACCACGTCGAGCCCGCCCCGCAGCTCGTTGCACCCGGTCGTGACGGCGCAGCCGGCGCTGGCCCGCAGGTTGGCCGCCTTCTGCTCGCCGGCGCCCGTGCAGAACCACACGGCGCCGTCGACCCACGCCCCGATCAGCGGGGTCACGTGCGGGCGGCCGGCCGGTCCCGCCGTCGCCAGCCAGTACACCGGCGCCTCCTCCAGGGCCCGGCGCACGTCGTCCCAGGCCGTCGGCCCGGCCTCCGGGCTGCTGTACCGCCGGTCGAGCTCGCCGGCCGGCGCGTCGTGGGGGGTCATGCCGGGGACGACGGGCCCGGCAGCGGGATCCCATCGGTCGCCGCGACCCGGTCGTACACGGCGACCAGCTCGTCGAGGTGGGCGGCGACCGTGGTCGGGGGGCGGGCCGCCGACCAGAAGTCGGCGAGCAGCGCGGGGTCGGCCCGCAGGGCCCGCAGCCGGGCCACCAGGTCGCCGTCGACGCCGGGGTCGAACACGAACGCGGGGTGGCGCACGAACTCCTTCGCCCCGCCCCGCGCCGAGCACAGCACCGGCACCCGGCAGGCGATCAGCTCCAGCGCCACCTGGGGCAGGTTGTCCTCCCACAGCGGCGGCACGACCCCGAGGTGGGCGCCGGCCAGCAGGGCGGGCAGGCTGGCGTGGTCGTAGCCGGGGCGGTAGTCGAGGGTGTGCAGCGACTCGGCGAGGGACAGCAGCCGCCCGCGCCCCGTCGCCGCCATCCGCAGCTCGGCGGGCTCGGTGACCCGGCAGGCGACGGTCAGGTGCAGGCCGGCCAGCTCGTCGTCGCCCAGCCGGCGCAGCTCGTCGAGCAGGAAGAAGAACCCCTTGTCCCTGCGGGCCTCGCCGAGGTACACGAGCCGGAACGGGGCGCCGGGCGCCGGCACGGCCGGGTTGCCGGGCGGGGGGCGGAACTCGGCCGCGCTCGTGCCGATGTAGAGGGTCGACAGGAGGCTCCGGTCGATCCCGCGGGCCGCCAGCACCTCGGCCGACCGCTCGGACACGGCGAGGGCGGCGTCGACGCACTCGTTCACCAGGCCGACGATGGCCGGCCGGCGCCGCCGGTAGGCGGGCACGAGCGACGGCTGGTCGGCGCCCCGCACGACGAGCGGCGACGCCAGCGGGCCGGTGCCGCCGTCCGGGGTCGCCACCGCCTCGTACCGGGGCGGCAGCCCGGCCCGGCGCTCGGCCAGGAACCGCTCGGTCTCGACCGCGTCGCGGAGGCACCCGGCGCAGCCCCGGCCCTCGAACCAGTCGGTGCAGGCGTGGTCGTCGTACTGCCACAGCTGCACCTGCGGGCACACGGTCCAGTAGTTGTGCAGGCTGAGCACGACCCGGGCGCCGGCCTCCTTCGCCACCCGCAGGCAGTCGGCCGTCAGGCCCTCCAGGTTGTGGAAGTGGACGACGTCGAAGGGGCCGTGCTCGCGGAGGAAGGCGGCGAAGCAGGCCTCGACGGGCGGGCGGCGGACGTCGCCGTCGGGGTCGTGGAACTTCAGCACCGACGGCGCCGGGACGGGCGAGTCCACCATCGAGAACGTCGGGACGCCGGGATGGAGCGGGTTGGCGACGGCCCGCACGTGGGGCGGCCCGGGGTCGGCCTGCTGCTCGTAGCCGGCGCAGAGGAACGAGGGCGACCAGCCCCGCTCGCCGCCGGCCAGCCCGTCCATCAGGCTCTTGCAGTAGACCGACACGCCGCCGCCGACGAGGGGCCTCGACCAGTACGGCGCCCAGTTGCAGTGCAGGACCCGCTTCGGCATCGCCGGCTGCCGCTAGAAGGGCCGTTCCAGCGGGTCGACGCGGGGCCCTGGGGTCGGCAGGGTGCCGGGGGTGACGCCGGCCTCGTCGGGCGCGTCGGGGTCGGGCGGCTCGTGGGGCCGCACCTCGCCCCGCAGGATCTCCTCGGCCCAGTGGCAGGCGACGAGGTGGCGGGGGAGCACCTCGCGCAGGGCGGGCACCTCGTCCGCGCACCGGGTCGGCTGCCGGTACGGGCAGCGGGTGTGGAACCGGCAGCCGGGCGGCGGGTCGATGGGGGAGGGCACGTCGCCCCGCAGGACGATGCGCTGGCGGGTGTCCTCCACCTCGGGGTCGGGGACGGGCACGGCCGACAGCAGCGCGTGGCTGTAGGGGTGGAGGGGCTGGTCGAACAGGTCGTCGGTGACCGCCTGCTCGACGATGACGCCGAGGTACATGACCGCGACCCGGTCGGAGATGTGGCGGACGACGCCGAGGTCGTGGGCGATGACCAGGTAGGTCAGGTCGAAGGACGCCTGGAGCTCCTCGAGCAGGTTGACGACCTGGGCCTGGATCGACACGTCGAGGGCCGACACCGGCTCGTCGGCGACGATCAGGTCGGGCTGGAGGGCGAGCGCCCTCGCGATCCCCACCCGCTGGCGCTGCCCGCCCGAGAACTCGTGCGGGTAGCGGTTGGCGGCCTCGGACGGCAGGCCGACCACGTCGAGCAGCTCCCGCACCCGGCGGTCGACCGAGCCGCCCGACGCCAGGCCGTGGGCCTTGATCGGCTCGGCCACGATCGACCCGACCGTCTGGCGGGGGTCCAGGCTCGAGTACGGGTCCTGGAAGATCATCTGCATGCGCCGGCGGAGGGTGCGGAGCCGCTCCCCGGACAGGGCGGTGATGTCCTCGCCGTCGAACACGATCCGGCCGGCGGTCGGCTCGATCAGCCGGAGGATCGTGCGGCCGACGGTCGTCTTCCCGCAGCCCGACTCGCCGACCAGCCCGAGCGTCTCGCCCCGGCGCAGCTGCAGGTCGACCCCGTCGACCGCCTGCACGGCGCCCACCTTGCGCTCGATCACGAGCCCCTCGGTGATCGGGAAGTGGACCTTCAGGCCCTGGACGTCGAGGAGGTCGGCGCCGTCCCGCCGGTCGCCGTCGCCGTCGGCGCTCACGCCCGCACCGGCTCCCCGACCACGACCTCGACGGGGTTGTGGCAGCGCAGGAGGTGCTCGCGGTCACCGCGGTCGGGCTCGAGCTCGGGGGTGACCTTGGTGCAGACGTCGATCTGGTTCGGGCACCGCGGCGCGAACGCGCACCCGGTCGTCCACGGGATCGTGTCCCGCGGCGACCCGGCGATCGGCTGGAGCCGGCCCGACCTGGCCCGGTCGAGGCGGGGCACGGAGGCCAGCAGGCCGGCCGTGTAGGGGTGGCGGGGGCGGGCGAACAGCTCGCGCCGGCCGGCCGACTCCACGATCCGGCCCGCGTACATCACGTGGACGGTCTCGCACAGCCCGGCGACCACGCCGAGGTCGTGGGTGATCATGACCAGCGCGGTGCGGGACCAGGCCACGAGGTCGCGCAGGAGGCCGAGGATCTGGGCCTGGATGGTGACGTCGAGGGCGGTGGTCGGCTCGTCGGCGATCAGCAGCCGGGGCTTGCAGGCGAGGGCGAGGGCGATCATCACCCGCTGGCGCATGCCGCCCGACAGCTGGTGCGGGTAGTCCTTCAGCCGGCGGTCGGGGGCGGGGATGCCGACGGCGTCGAGCGTCTCGACGGCCTTGCGCCTGGACTCCCTCCGGTCGAGCCCCTCGTGGCGCTGGAGCACCTCGGTGAGCTGGCGGCCCACGGTGAGCACGGGGTTCAGCGACGTCATCGGGTCCTGGAAGACCATGGCGATGTCCCGGCCCCGGATGTCGCGCAGGCGGGACTCGGGCATGGCCAGCAGGTCCCGCCCGTCGAGCTCCACCGACCCGCCGACCTTGACGCCCCTCGACGGCAGCAGCCCGAGGATGGCGAGCGACGTGACGCTCTTGCCGCAGCCCGACTCGCCGACGAGCCCGACGGTCTGGCCGGCCTCGACGTCGAGGCTCACGCCGTCGACGGCGCGCACGGCCTCGCGGCCCCTCGTCTGGAACGTGACCCGCAGGTCGCGCACCGACAGCAGCCGGGTGTCGGCCTCGGGCTTGGGCACGATCCTCATCGTCGCAGCTTCGGGTCGAGGGCTTCCCTGAGGGCCTCGCCGAGCAGGTTGAAGCCGAGCACCGACAGCACGATGGCGAGCCCCGGGTAGATGGCGAGCTGGGGCGCGGTCGCGAGGTAGCGCTGGGTCGAGGCCAGCATCCGGCCCCACTCGGGGATGCTCGGGTCGGCCGAGCCGAGGCCGAGGTAGGCGAGGCCGGCGGCGTCGATGATGGCGGTGGCGAGGGCGAGCGTGCCCTGGACGAGCACCGGCGACAGCGAGTTGGGCACCACGTGCTGGAGGGTGATCCGCCATCGCTTCACGCCGACGGCGCGCGCCGCGAGGACGTAGTCGCTCTCCCGGTTGGCCAGCATCGAGCCGCGGAGGAGCCGGGCGAACACCGGCACGTTCACGACGGCGATGGCGATCATCACCGACGTCAGGCTGCGGCCGAGCACGGCGGCGACGGCGATGGCGAACAGCAGCCCGGGGACGGCCAGCATGATGTCGGTCAGCCGCATCAGGGCGTTGTCCACCCAGCCGCCGAACGCCCCGGCCAGCCCGCCGAGGATCGCCCCGGCGGCCAGGCCGAGCAGCAGGCTGACCACGCCGATGACGAGCGAGTAGCGGGCGCCGTAGATGATGCGGGACAGCTCGTCGCGGCCGAGGTCGTCCACCCCGAGCAGGTGCTCCGAGGACGGCCCCGGGTAGTTGCCGGGGGACACGAGGCTGCGGTTGGTGCGGTACGGGTCCTGGGGGGCGAGCACTGGGGCCAGGACGGCGACCAGCACGAAGACCAGGATGAGGGCGGCGCCGCCGATGGCGGCCGGGTTGCGGCGGAGGCGCCGGAAGGTGTCCTTGGCCCGCCCGACGGACTGGGGGCCGCCGGGGCCCCCGGACTCGACGACGACCTCGGCGGCGGTCGCCTCGGCGAGGCTCACGGCAGCACCTCCGGGGTCGGGAGCCGGCGGGGTGTCACCGGACGCGGATCCTCGGGTCGAGCAGGCCGTAGGCCAGGTCGACCAGCAGGTTGATCAGCACGAAGACGGTGGCGAGGAACAGGATGCCGCCCTGGAGGACGGGGAAGTCCCGCTGGTTCACCGCGTTGTACAGGTAGGTCCCCATCCCCGGCCAGCTGAACACGTTCTCGGTGAGCACGGCTCCCGACAGCAGCAGGCCGGTCTGGAGGCCGATCACGGTCGTCACCGGCAGCATGGCGTTCAGCAGGACGTGGCGGCGGTTGACGACCGGGCCGGTCATGCCCTTGGCCCGCGCCGTGCGCACGTAGTCCTCGTTCAGCACCTCGACCACCGACGCCCTCGTGATGCGGGCGACGATGGCGAGGGGGATCGTCCCGAGGGCGATCGCCGGCAGGACGAGGTGGCGGACGGCGTCGACGAACGCCGGCCAGTCGAGGGTGAGGACGGCGTCGAGCACGTACAGCCCGGTCGGGTGGTCCGTGGTGCGGGTGACGTCGACCCGGCCGATGCTCGGCAGCCAGCCGAGGCGCACGGCGAACAGATACTTGAGCAGGAACCCGAGGAAGAACACCGGGATCGAGATGCCGATCAGCGAGCCGGTGATCGACAGGTGGTCGAGCCAGGTGTTGTTGCGCCTGGCGGCGACGAACCCGAGCGGGATGCCGATGCCGACGGCGAACACCATGGCCGCCAGGCCGAGCTCGATGGTGGCCGGGAACTTGTCGCGGATGTCGTCCACCACCGGCCGCGACGTCTTGATCGAGTTCCCGAAGTCGAACCGCACCATCCGGCTCATGTACGTGCCGTACTGGGTGAGGATCGGCTCGTCGAGCCCGTAGGTGCGGCGGACCTCGGCCCTGCGCTCCGGGGTCGCCCGCTCACCGAGCAGGGCGACCTCGGGCCCGCCGGGCAGGGCCCGGACCCAGGCGAAGACGAGCAGGGACAGCCCGAGCAGGATCGGGATCAGCAGCAGGAGCCGTCGGACGAGGAACTTCAGCATGGGAGGACGGGGGTAGGGGGAGGGCCCGCCGCCCTCCCCCCACCGGCCGAGAGGTCAGTCCTCGATCGAGACCGTCGCGAACGACTCGAGCGAGACCGGGCTCGGCACGTAGCCCTGGACGTTCGGGGCGAACGCGAGGGCCGGGGACGTGTGCACGTAGGGCAGGCCCGGGAGGAAGTCCATGATCAGCCGGTTGGCCTCCTCGTAGGCGGCCGTCCTCGCCTCCTCGTCGGTCTCGGCCTCGGCCTCGTTCAGGGCGTCGAAGATCTCCTGGTTGTCGAAGCCGAACTGCGGCGACTGCTGCTGGAAGAACGTGCCGACGAAGTTGTCGGGGTCGCCGTAGTCGCCCGTCCACCCGAGCAGGTACATCGGCGCCTGGCCGGAGTCGACCCCGTCCAGGTAGTCGGTGTCCCACTGCGCGGCGTGCGGGGTGACCGTGAAGCCGACGGCCTCGAGGTCCTCCGCCATGGCCTGGAAGTTGGCCTGCGGGTCGGGCATGTACGGCCGGCTGACGCCGGTCGGGTACCAGAAGTCGAGGTTGAGGTCGGTGACCCCGGAGTCCTCGATCAGCTGGCGCGCCATGTCCGGGTCGTAGTCGTACTGGGTCACGTCCTCGGTCCAGCCGAACAGGTCCGGCGGCATGAACTCCTGGGCGACCTCCGCCCCCTCCGGATACAGCGAGCTGACCAGCGACTCGCGGTCGATGGCGTGGGCGATCGCCTGGCGGATCTGCTGGTTGTCGAGCGGCGCGTGGGACTGGTTGAAGCCCAGGTAGCCGACGTTGAAGGCCGGGCGCGGCATGATCTGGAAGCCGCCGGCCTCGAGGTCGGCGAGGTCGGCCGGGTCGACCAGGTCGTAGCCCTGGATCTCGCCGGACTCGAGGGCCTGGCGCCGGGCCGGGCCGTCGGCGATGGGCCGGAAGATGACCTCGTCGAGGATGGCCTTCTCGCCCCAGTAGTCGTCGAAGCGGACGATGCGCAGCGACTCGCCGCGGGTCCAGCTGTCGAACATGAACGGGCCGGTGCCGACCGGGTTCTCGGTGCCGAACGCCGTGTTGAGGTCGGGCTCCTCGGCGGTGCCGCCGACGTCGTCGGCGCCGCCCTCCTCGAGGGCCTTCGGGCTGGCGATGCCGAACGCGGACACGGCCAGGCCAGGCAGGAACGAGGCCGACGGGCGGGTGAGGTTGATCGTCACGTGGGTCTCGTCCACGGCCTCGCACGACTCGTACAGGCTCTCGCCGAGGGCGTCGTCCTCGTTCTGCGCGTAGCCGCCGAACACCGTCTGCCAGTAGTAGGAGACGGCCGCGCTCTGCTGGACGCCGGTGAAGTTGTACCAGCGCTCGAAGTTGACGCAGACAGCCTCCGCGTTGAACGGCTCGCCGTCGTGGAACGTCACCCCCTCCTCGAGGGTGAAGGTCCAGGACATGCCGTCCTCGGCGCCCTCCCACTCGCTGGCGAGCGCCGGCGCCAGCTCGGTGCCGCCCGGCTCCGTGGTGACGAGGGTCTCGAAGATCTGGTCGATGACGCGGAACGACTCGCCGTCCGACACGTAGGCGGGATCGAGCACCACCGGGTCCGCCGAGGCGCCGAAGACGAGCGTGCCGCCCGACGCCTGCTCACCCCCGTCGTCGCTCCCCGTGTCGTCGCCGGCCTCGTTGCCGGTGCCGCTGCCTCCGTCGTCGTCGTCCCCGCCGCAGGACGCGGCGAGGAAGGCGAACACCGCGAGCAGCGCGAGGAGCGCTCTCCAGGTCCGTACGCGCATTCGCTCTCTCCCTTTCGCCAGCCGTTTCGAGAGGGAGCGCGGCGCTGCGCCGACCTCCCCCGAGGCCGACCACCATAGACACGCGGCAGGGGTGGGGGAGACGAGTGTCACTCGATCGTCGGATTCGTCACGCTCCCGTGTGCCGCTCCCGGCCAGGGCGTTGGCAGGATGGCGGCGATGCGGATCGCCTTCGGCACCGACGAGCGCACGCCCCTGACCGACGCCGTGCGGGCCGCCCTGGCCGAGCGCGGCCACGAGGTGGTGGTGGTCGGCGAGGGGGACCCATGGCCCGACGTGGGCCGCCGGGTGGGCGAGGCGGTGGCCGGCGGCGAGGCCGACCGGGGGGTCGTCTGCTGCTGGACGGGCACGGGCGTGTCGATCGCCGCCAACAAGGTGCGGGGCGTGCGGGCGGCGCTGTGCACCGACGCCGAGACGGCCAGGGGGGCGCGCCGGTGGAACGACGCCAACGTGCTGGCCCTCGGCCTCCGGCTCACGTCCGAGGAGGTGGCGAGGGAGATGGTCGACGCCTTCCTCGCCACCGAGCCCGATCCCGGCGAGCGGGCGGCGATCGCCGCGGTGGAGCCGTGACCGTCGCCGAGCCGGCCGTGCGGCTGACCGAGTGGACGTCGTGCGGCGGGTGCGCGGCGAAGTGGGGCGCGGCGCCGCTGTCGGCCCTGGTGCGTGACCTGGCCGCCGCCGGGGCCGACCCGGCGCTGCTCGTGGGGCTGGCCCCGTTCGACGACGCCGCCGTCTACCGCCTCGGCCCCGACCTCGCGCTCGTGTCGACCACCGACTTCTTCCCGCCCCTCGTCGACGACCCGGCCCACTACGGCGCCATCGCCGCGGCCAACGCCTGCTCGGACGTGTTCGCCATGGGCGGCCGGGTGGTGCTGGCGCTCAACGTGGCCGCCTTCCCCGAGCGGCTGCCCGGCGAGGTGGTGGCCGCCATCGTCGGCGCCGCCGCCGAGGTGGTGGCCGAGGCCGGGGGCGTGGTCGCCGGCGGCCACACCATCCGCAGCGAGGAGCCGATCTTCGGCCTGGCCGTGCAGGGCCTCGTCCACCCCGACCGGGTGTTCACCAAGGGCGGGGCCCGCCCCGGCGACGTGCTCGTGCTGTCCAAGCCGGTCGGCACGGGGATCGTGCTGGCCGGCGGGTCGGAGGAGGACAAGGCCGCGGCCGTGGCCCGCATGCGGGTGCTCAACCGGGCGGCCGCCGAGGCCCTCGGGGCCATGGGCGGCGCCGTCCACGCCGTCACCGACGTCACCGGGTTCGGCCTGGCCGGTCACGCCTGGGAGATGGCCGAGCGGTCGGGCGCCCGGCTGGTGGTGGACCTCGCCGCCGTGCCCCGCTACGCCGGCGCGCTGGCCGCCGCCGAGGCCGGCGTCCGCACCGGCGGCGACGCCCGCAACCGGGCCCACCTCGACGGCCGGGTCGTCACCGCCCGCGGCGTGCCGGCGGCGCTCGAGGCCCTCGCCTACGACCCGCAGACCTCGGGCGGGCTGCTCGCCGCCGTCGACCCGTCGGTGGTGGCCGGGGCGGAGGCGGCCGGCTTCACCGCCGTCGGCGAGGTCGGGGACGGGCCGGCGTCGGTCGAGCTGCGCTGACCAGGGCGGCGACGGCCAGCACCGTCGCCCCCGCCCTGGCCACCTTGCCGACGGCCCCGGCCGACCCGATCGACAGCACCGACCCGGCCGAGCCGATCGACAGCACCGACCCGGTCGACCCGATCGACAGCACGGAGCCGGCCGACCCCACGGAGAGCACCGACCCGGCCGAGCCGACGGACAGGACCGACAG
Organism: Acidimicrobiales bacterium; assembly: GCA_036399815.1. NCBI lineage: Bacteria > Bacillati > Actinomycetota > Acidimicrobiia > Acidimicrobiales > Acidimicrobiales bacterium. Next base: position 7,854 of record DASWMK010000028.1, on the reverse strand, counting down.
CGCCGACCCGACGGAGAAGACCGACAGGGCCGACCCGACCGAGCCGACCGACCGCCACGTCCCGACCGAGCCCACGCCCGGACGGTACCCCCGGCCGCTCACCGCCGGGTGGGCGAGGGCCGTCGGCACCCAGCGGCGGCGCGGGTGCCGATCCGGGCTGTGGGCCCCCTGCCGGTCAGCGGCGGCGGCGAAGGAGCCGGTCCCACCAGGGCGCGGCCGTCCCCCGCGGCAGGCCGGCGCCCTCCCAGCCCTCCGTCCAGCCGGCGACCAGCTCGGCCACCCGCCGGTCGAAGGCGGCCCGCTCCTCCTTCGTGCCCGGCTCCCCCAGCTCCGACCGGGCCCGCTCGACGGCGGCCTCCCTGGCGGCCTCCAGGCGGCGCCGGTGCAGGTCCCGGGGGTCGACGATCCCGCCCACCGCTACCGCATCCCGAACAGGGCGACGAGCAGGGCCGTAACCAGCAGCGACACCAGGATCGACCCCAGGCAGCCGAGGCGGTTCGAGAAGAAGACGAACACGGGGGTCGGTCCTACCCGCCGGCGGTCGGCGCTAGCGTCGAGCCGATGGCCGCCCCCGCCGCCCCGATGCTGCGACGGGCGCTCAAGGGCCGGTCGCCGGGCCTCGCCCTCGAGCGGGAGCTGTGGGACGGCGGCGCCTCGGTCGTGGTCGGCATGGACGAGGTCGGCCGGGGGGCATGGGCCGGGCCGATCAGCGTCGGCGCCGCCGTGCTCCCGAGGGACCGCCGGGTCTACAAGGTGCGCGACTCCAAGCTGCTCACCGAGCCGGAGCGGGAGCGGCTGTTCGACCGCATCGCCGGGTGGTGCGTGGCCTGGGCGGTGGGGCACGCGTCCCAGGAGGAGTGCGACGAGCTGGGCATGTCGGCCGCGCAGAAGCTGGCCGCGGCCCGGGCGCTCGAGGGGATCGGGGCCGCGCCGGACGCCGTCCTCATCGACGGCCGCTGGGACTTCGCCGGGGCCGCCGCGGCCACCCGGCGGATCGTGAAGGGCGACGCCACCTGCCTGTCGATCTCGGCGGCGTCGATCCTCGCCAAGGTGACGAGGGACCGCATCATGCGGGCCGAGGCCGAGCACTTCCCCGGCTACGACTTCGAGTGGAACAAGGGGTACCCCTGCCCCCGCCACAAGGCCGCCCTCCAGTGGCTCGGACCGACGTCGATCCACCGCCGCAGCTGGGTGTTCATGGACCACCTGGTGTGGACCGGCGTGCCGAGGATCGTCCCGCCCGGCCTCCAGCCCAGCCTGTTCGACGTCCCCGACGACGAGGACGCCTAGCGGCGGTCAGTCGTCGTCGCCGCCGCTCTCGCTGCTGGCGCCGTCGTCGTGCTCGCCGAAGGTGAGCTCCAGCCCGGCGGACAGGTCGGTCCGCTCCCTGCTCGACAGCCGGGCGTCGGTGTGGACCATCGTGTAGCGGCGGGGCGGCATCTCGCCGTCGGCGACGACCTCGGCGGCCTCGTCGCCGTCACCCGTCCCCTCCGACCAGTTCCAGGCGGCCCGGCCGTCCTCCACGTCCCGCTGCACGAGCCACGAGGCCGGCGCCACGTTGGAGTACCACGGCCACTCGGTCCGGTTGGAGTGGCAGTCGGCGCAGGCCACGGCGGCCAGCGCCTCGGTGTCGTCGCTCGCCCACTCGGGGTCGACCTGGACCGGCGGGTTGTCGTGGTCCCGCCCGTAGGGGACGAGCTGGAGGGCGACCATCACGACGATCACGCCCAGGAACGTCCACTTGACGGCCGTGCGCACCCGTCCTACCGCCCGTCGAGGGTCGCGACCACCGCTGCGCACCCTACTCCGGGCGCCCGGGCCTGCCGGGGTGCGCCTCGGGGTACGCCGGGAGCATGACCGACCCCAACGCGCAGCAGGCCGACGAGATGCAGGCCCGGCTGGACGAGGTCGAGGAGCACATCGACGAGGTCCGCCGCAACGCCGAGTCGGACGTGCCCGGTCTCGACCTCGACCCCGAGGAGCGCTACACCGAGCACGAGCGGACCTTCGTGGACAGCGGCCCCCGGTCGCGCGCCGACGACGACCGCGGGCCTGACTCCGCCCAGGACGACCAGACCCCCGTCCCGCCCGGCTGACCGGCCGGCCGGCGGTGGGCGAGGATCGGGGGATGGCCGACCCCTACTACCGCCCCGACCTCGCCAGCATCCACCACCGCGGCTTCGGCTTCCACGCCGACCGGGTGGCGCCCGGGATCCTCGACCTGCTGGCGCCGGTGCGGGAGCGGGGCGGGCTCGTCGTCGAGCTCGGCTGCGGGAGCGGGCTGCTCACCCGGTACCTCCTCGACGCCGGCCACCGGGTGCTCGCCACCGACGCCTCGCCGGCCATGCTCGACCTGGCCAGGGAGCACGCCGCCGGCGCCGAGGTGCGCCAGGTCGTGCTGCCCGACGACCCGGTCCCCGAGGCCGACGCCGTCGTGTCCGTCGGCCACCCGCTGAACTACCTGCCCGACGAGCCGGCGCTGCGGCGGGCCCTCGTCGGCGCCGCCCGCGCCCTGCGCCCGGGCGGCGTGCTGGCCGTCGACCTGTGCGACCTCGCCTACGGCGACGTCCGCCGCGACGCGCCCAACTACGGCGACGTGGCCGACGACTGGGCCATCGTCACGAAGTACTCGCTCCCGGCGCCCGACCGGTTCGTCCGGGACATCACGACCTTCGTCGGGGCCGACGACGGCACCTGGCGCCGCGACCACGAGCGGCACGAGAACGTCCTGGTGGACGTGACGACGGTGCCGCCGCTCCTGGCCGAGCACGGCGTCGAGGCGACGGTCCGCCCGTCCTTCGGCGACGAGAAGCTGCCCGACGGCCTCGTCGCCGTCGTCGGCCACCGCCGCTGACGGGGGCGCGATCGTCCCGGCCGAGGACGCTGACGGGCCGCGGCCCTCCCGGCCGCGAACGCTGATGGGCCGCGCCCGTTCGGGCCGCCGCCGCCCCGCCCGAGAGCGGCCTCGCCCCTGGACCGCCTCCGCGGCCGAGGCCTCGCCGCCGTGATCGCCCGCCCCTGCGCGGCCTCGCCGACGGGGGCCGCCGGTAGCGTCGGAGCCGTGACCCGCCGCCGCCCGGCCGCCGTCGTCGCCGCGTTCGCGCCCTGGACCGTGTTCGTCTGGGGCACCCGCATCCGCAACGTCGTCGGCGACGACGGGTCGAGCGCCCTCGACCTCGCCGTCGCCGTGCTGCTCACGGCGGCCGGCCTCGCCGTCGCCGTCCTCCTCGCCCGCCGCTCGCCCGGCCTGCCCGTCGCCGTCCGCGCCCTGGCCGTCGTCACCTGGCTGGTGTGGGCCGTCCGGGCCGTCGCCATCGCCACCGGCGGGCACGGCGCGGCGTTCGTCGCCGTCCACCTCGTCCTCGCCGCCGTGTCGGCCGCGCTGGCGGCCGCCGCCTGGTCGGCTCAGAGCCACCTGCGCCGGCGGAACACCACGGCCAGCACGACCGTCAGCACCACCATCAGCGCCAGGGCGAAGGGGTAGCCGTACTTCCAGCCCAGCTCGGGCATGTGCTGGAAGTTCATGCCGTAGATCCCGGCGATCAGGGTCGACCCGAGCAGGATGGCGCCCCACGACGTCATCGTCTTCATCACCCGGTTCATCCGGTTCGAGATGAGCGCCAGGTGGGCGTCGACGGCGTTGCCGAGCACCTCCCGCTGGCTGTCGATCTGGTCGACGGCCCGCAGGACGTGGTCGTACACGTCCTGGAGGTGGACCAGCGCCGAGCCGCTCACCCACGCCACCTCGCCCCGCAGGAGCATGGCCAGGATCTCCCGCAGCGGGGCGATCCTGCGCCGGAACACGAGCAGCTCCTTGCGGATCTGGAACAGCTCCTGCTGGACGGCCCGCTCGTCCGACGTCTGCTCGCCGAACACCCGCTCCTCGAAGTCCTCGATGCGGTCCTCCGACGACTCGGTGGCCGAGAAGTAGCCGTCCACGATGTGGTCGAGGATCGTGTAGAGCAGGAACCCGACCGACGTGTCCGCGCCCCTCGTCCGCTCGAACCGGGCCCGGATGCCGTCGATGTCGCAGCGCTCGCCCCGCTCGTTGGTGGCCCGCACGCTGACCAGCCAGTTGGGGCCGACGAACAGGTCGACCTCGGCATGCTCCTTCGAGTAGAGGACCACGAACGCGTGGCTCGGGTACTGCTCGAGCTTCGGGCGCTGCCCGTGCTTGCGGGCGTCCTCCATGGCGAGCGGGTGGAGCTCGAACTCCTCCCGCACGCACGCCAGGTCCTGGTCCGTGGGGTCGACGAGGTCGACCCACACGACCCGCCCGTCGCCGACGACCTCCGAGATGTCGGCCGGGTCCTCGACCGTGTGGCTCCCGGCCCGGTCGAAGGTCCTGACGGCGATCACCCGGCTACACCGGCGATCCCGCCGGCACCAGCTCCACGTCGAGGGCCAGCGTGAGGCACCGGGGCCCGCCGCCGGCCTTCAGGAACTCGCTCACGTCCACGACCGTCACCTCGAAGCCCCACGCCTCGAGCTGGCGGCCGACGCGCGGCGGGCAGTTGGGCATGACGATGCGGTTCTCGATCACGACCGAGTTGGCGCAGAACGACAGCGCCTCGTGCTGCTCCAGCACGAGCGGCTCGGGGACGAGCATCTCGATGACCTTGGCGCCGTAGCTGTCCCAGGCGTCGACGGCGCAGATGGCCCGCCGCTCGTCGAGGGGGCAGAACGTGAGGTCGAGGTGGTAGAAGCGGGGGTCGACCAGCTCGACCGGCCGCACCGGCGCCTTCGTCAGCTGGGACAGCACCGTGGCCGCCCTGGCGTCGGAGCGGAAGCGGTAGCCGGACACGAGCACCCGGCCGAACGGCAGCCCGTCGCCGGCGCCCTCGTGGGAGAGGGCGGCCGGGAGGCGGTCGATGCGGAAGCCCCGCTCCTCGAACCACGCCTGGTAGATCGCCGTCTCCGCCTGCCGCTCGGGATGGCGGAAGTGGCTCGGCACGAACTGCCGGCCGTTGACGATGCCGGCGTTCGCCGTGAACACGAGGTCGGGCACGCCGGGCTGCGGCTCCATCATCTCGATCTCGGCGCCCGCGGCCTTCAGCGCGTCCACGAGGTTGGCCCACTGGGTCTGGGCGAGGTCCGTGTCGACGGTGACCTCGCGGTTCATCCAGGGGTTGATCTCGTAGAGCACGCCGAAGTGGTGCGGCGGGCACATCAGGTACCGGTGGCCCCAGGGCAGGGACATACGGCGATCTCCATCTCCATCGGGGTCGACGTCGGGCGCGGATGGGAGGCCCCATCGGGGGCGGCTCCCATTCTGGCGGATCAGCGGGGTGACACCACCGTCACCGGCAGAGGCGGTCGGCGAGGTCGCGGAGGAACAGGCCGACGTCGGTGACGATGCCGAGCGCCTGGTGGCTGCCGCGGTCGGCCAGCTTGGTCACGACGGCCTGGTTGATGTCCACGCAGAACGTCTCGACGCCGGCCGGGAGGATGTTGCCGGTGGCGATGGCGTGCAGGGTCGAGGCCAGCATCAGGGCGACGCCCACGCCGGGGAGGAGCTCCCGCATGGCGTCGGCGGCGGCCACGACGTCGGCGATGACGTCGGGCAGCGGGCCGTCGTCGCGGATGGACCCGCCGAGCACGAAGGGCACGCCCCTCGTCACGCACTCGTACATGACCCCGCCGCCGACGTACCCGGCCTCGACGGCCGCCCTGATCGACCCGTACCGGCGGACCTCGTTCACGACCCGCAGGTGGTTGCTGTGGCCGTGCTCGATCCCGACCCCGTCGACCACCGACACGCCGAGCGAGGTGCCGAGGACGTTCGACTCGAGGTCGTGGGTGGCGAAGCCGTTGCCGGCGAAGAGGACGTCGATCCAGCCGTCGCGGACGAGGCGGGCGACCTCGGGCGCGGCGCCGGTGTGCACGACGGCCGGGCCGCAGACGGCGAGGATGCGGCGGCCGGCGTCCCTCGCCATGCGCACCCGCTCGGCCACCTGGTCGACGAGCAGGCCCTTCGGCTTCTCCGAGGACACCTCGGACGCCATGAACTCGAACGGGTTGGCGCCCCGCGGCTGCTCGAGCGGGTGGACCCGCACGCCGTCGAAGCCGACGACGACCCGGTCGCCCGTCCGCACGCGGTGCATCGGCACCGTCCTCGCCGTGTCGCCCTCGACGACGATGCCGCAGTCCATCTCGGGGTTGACGACGGTCAGCCACCGCCCGCCGACGCGGACGTCGGTGGGCAGGTTGGTCGTGGAGTAGAAGCCCTCGGGGAGCACGCCGTCGCGGTCGGCCTCGACGAGGGTGGCGTCGCCCTGGTCGACCCGGTTGGCCCCGTGGATCTGGAGCTCGGCGATGAGCTGGTCCAGGGTGCCGTCGTCCTCGGTGGTGATCTCGAGCCGGGCCCGGCTCGTGTCGTTGTTCGTGCGGCCGATCCGCACGTCGAGCATCCGGTAGTCCGCGCCCGCGTCGATGATCGTGTCGAGCACCTTGGCGAGGATCAGCGAGTCGACGATGTGGCCCTCGACCTCGACGGTCTCGGTTGCCATCTCCTTCACACCTCCCGGGCGGCCTCGTGCGCCCCGTCGTCGGACACGTCGGCCGGCACTTCGTCCGCGCCGATCGTCGGCTGCTGCTTGGGCCCGCCGCTGCGGTGGTCCCACAGGTCCCTGACGATGACCTGGATGACCCCGGCGGCCGGGATCGCGAGCAGGGCGCCGAGCAGGCCGAACAGCTCGACCCCGGCCAACGCGCTCACCAGCACGAACAGCGGGTTCACGGCAACTGTACGGGACATCACCGACACCTGGAGGACGTGGTTCTCGAACTGCTGGTAGACGATGAAGAAGATCGCCGTGGCGACCCCGGCCGGCACCGAGTACAGGAAGGCGACGCCGGTCGTCGGGACGGCCCCGAGCGTGGCGCCGACCAGCGGGATCAGGTCGGTGAAGGCGACGTAGAGGGCGAGCACCTCGGCATAGGGCACGCCGGCGATGCGCAGGAAGATGTAGGACGCCGTGCCGGCGACGACGCTGATCAGCAGGTTCCCCAGCATGTAGCCGCTCACCGCGCGCGCCGCGTCCGCGGCGACGGCTCTGACCCGGTCCCGGTGGCGCTCGGGGATGGCCGCCGTGATCCCGGCCGTCAGCCCCGGCCCCTCGAGCAGCATCAGGAACGTGAGGACGACGATCGTGAGGAAGGCGAGGAGCGTCGAGAAGACCGTGCGCACGAAGCCGAGGGCGGGGGTGCCGAGCCCGGTCACCGTCTCCCGCAGGCGGTCCTGGTTCTCCTCGACGTAGTCCTGCAGGTTGTACCGCTCGACCAGCTCGCCGATCCAGCCCTGGCCGTTCTGGGCGTCCTCGACGTAGCCGGGGAGGTCGTCGACGAACTCCTGGACCTGGTCGACGATCGGCCGGATGAACGCGTACATCAGCCCGACGAGCAGGGCGAGCCCGGTGAGGAAGACGAGGGTCGTCCCGATCCCCCGCCGGATCCTGGCCCGGTGCTCGAGCAGGTCCACCGCCGGGGTCAGCACGACGGCGAAGAAGCCGGCGACCACCACCCAGGCGATGATCCGGGCGAGCTCGCGCAGGAGGGCGAGGCCGGCCAGGGTCAGGAGGACCAGGCCGATGGTGGCGAGGATGGTGCGAACGGGCACTTGCCCGGGCGGCGTCCGGCGCACCGGCGGCGGGAAGGGGTGCATCGGCGGCGACCGTACCCACCGCGCCGGCCGGGCGACCGCGCCGGCTCGCCGCCGAGCGTGGTTGCCCGAGACGGGGAGCGCCCGTACGATGGTCGCCCGCCATGGGCCAGCCGATCACCGTGCTCCTCAAGCGGACGACGATCCCCGGGGTCGTCCGGTTCGAGACCAACCGGACCCTCACCGGGGTGGGG
>DASWMK010000027.1 GCA_036399815.1 Acidimicrobiales bacterium | reverse complement strand
CCGGCGCGGGCACCGTCGCGTCCGGGCGCCCCTCTTAAACTTCACACCGCGAGAAGCGCCGCACCCTTGCACCCGTCGCAGGCCCCGCGGTAAGAGTGCTCAACGACAGAATCTCGACGCGGTAACGACACGAAGAACCGCACGTTCGGTCGCTCCATTCTTCGCAATTCTGGGCTCGGCTCGCGCCGATTGTGGCGTGATGGCGGACGGCCTGCGGACAGGGGGAACCTCGCCTCGCCTGCTCGTCCACCCGCGCGCGCTCGGTGCGCCGGCCCGACCCGAACCGGGGGAGGCGCGCGTGGATCGCAACCTGTGGAAGCACAGCACGAGCACCGTCGGCCTCGTGACGGCCCGTCACGGCGACCTGGTGAACGTGATGGCGGCGGAGTGGACGTACTTCGTGGCCAAGGAGCCACCCCACATCGCCGTGTGCGTCCACGACGACAACCTCACCCAGCAGCTCGTGCTCGAGCACGGCGAGTTCGGCGTCACGCTGTGCAGCGCCGACCAGGCACCGATCGCCGACTTCGTCGGCAGCGTGTCCGGCCGTGACGTGGACAAGACGAGCAGCGAACTGGTCGAGCTCGTCGCCCCGGTCGCCACCTCCACGCCGTGCGTGGCCGGCGGCGTCCTGCGGGCCGAGTGCACCGTGCGCCACGTGCTGGAGCTGCCCAACTACCGCCTGATCGTGGGGGCCGTCGTCCACGCGGAGGTCGACGAGGACGCCAGCCGCACCCCGCTCGTCAAGCACGGCGGCATGTACCACCTCGGCGAGCCGATCGTGCGGGACCGCATCGTGGCCGCCGCGGAGCTGGTCGCCGGCGACGGTGACCGCCCGGAGGTGCTCGTGTGCGCGACGGGGCCGTTCGAGGCCGCCGGCGCCGACGGGGCCGACGTCGCCCTCGTGGCCGAGGACGGCCGGTCCTGGTCCCTCGGCCGCGTCGCCCTCGACGAGTACGGGGACGTGTTCGCGCAGGCGCAGCTGCCCGCCGACGTCGACCCCGCCGCCGTCCCGCCGGCCCGTGTCGTGGTGTCCGCGCCCGGGCTCGTCGCCGGCACCGCCCGGCTGACCGCCGCCCGCGTCGCGGCCGAGGTCGCCGTCTGAGGCCCATCCCGAACCGTCCGTCCCACCCGGAAAGGAGGTGACGTCGATGATCAAGCCGGTCCGTCGGCGCTCGAACAGCGCGCGGTAGTGCACTCCCGTGGGGGGCGCCCCGGCGGAATGTCCGGGGCGCCCGACCCGCCCGATTTCTTCAATTACTCGTCACGAGGTGGTCCATGCTCCTCCCGAACCGCGCCAATCGGTTGGTCTATCGCGACGACGTCGGCGTGCTCGTTTGCGACAATGTCGGACGGATCCACCGTCTCGACGACGACCTGAGGGTGGCGGCGTCGTCGCCCGTCGTCCCCGTCGCCAACGGCATCTACGCGATCGCGCTGGCCGACGACGTGGTGGTCACCAAGGACAAGTTCGGGACCCTCGCGAAGTGGTCGCTCGACACGCTGGAGCCCATCGACCTCGTCGACGCGGCGATGCTCCGCGACGAGTCGAACCTGCTCGAGGACGAGGAGCCGTCGCCGACCATCCACCGCGGCCTCGGGATCTGGAACGGCCGGGTCTTCTTCAACAACGGCTACCTCCAGTTCACCGTGGTCGACCTGGCCACGTTCCGGGTCGAGCACATCGGCCCGGGCCTGTCGGCCGCCCACCTCGAGTGGTTCTGCGTGGACCGCCCCGGCATCCACGCCGTATCCGACAAGGTCGGCCGGCTGTGGCTCGGCGACCTCGACACCCTCGAGTTCCCGGTCGAGGTCAAGATCGACGAGGGGGCCAACCTCCACCGGATCGCCTACGACCCCGTCCACGACCGCTTCTGGGTGACCCAGGACTCGGGCGAGGGCGAGCTCGAGAACATCGCCAACGGCGTCGTCACCCTGCTCCCCGACGGGACGGTGGAGCACTCGCTGCCGTTCACGCAGGACGACGTGGAGTGCCTGGCCTTCGGCCGGGACTTCTCGGAGGCCTACGTCGGCGGCTTCGACGGCCGGGTGCACGTGTTCGACAACTCCCGCCGCGAGCTGCGGATCGTCCGGTCGCTCGGCCCGTTCAGCCACCAGGTGAGCGACCTGGTCGTGACCTCGGCCGGCGACCTCGTCGTGCTGTCCCAGGACGGCGCGATCGTGAAGCTCGACCCCTCCGGCCGGCGCAAGCGGGACGGCGCCTTCCGCCCGCAGTGCGCCTGGGACATCCAGCCCGACCGGCGCGACCCCCGCCGCCTGCTCGTCGCCACCGACGACGGCGTGGCCGTCGTGCGGGCCGGCGACACCGCGCCCCACCACCTCCTGCCCCTCACCGTCGAGGCCCACCACCGGCACGGCATGGGCTTCTGCCGCCGGGTCGTCGCCCTCGCCGACGGCTCGTACGCGGCGATCACCCGCGGCCACTGGGTGTTCCGGGCCGACGAGTCCGGCGCCGTGCGCTGGCGCCGCCGCCTCGACGGGCTGCCCCAGACGATCTCGGTCTCGCCGGGCGACGACCGCCTCCTCGTCGCCACGTCGACCGGCGCCGTCGAGCTGGCGGCCGACGACGGCTCGACGGTCGACGAGCTCGGCATCGACGGCATCGCCATCTGGGCCACGTCGTACCTGCCGGCCGGCGACCGGGTGATCGCCTCCCGCAACGGCACCATCTGCGCCTTCCCGCCGGGCAGCGCGGAGCCGTCCTGGCGGGTCGAGACCGGCGAGTACCCGAAGCGGATGCGGTACGAGGGCGGCGTCCTCCTCGTGACCGGCGAGGGCGGCGTGAAGGAGGTCGCCGTCGACGGCTCGGGCGTCGGCCGCCGGTGGTACGAGCTGCTCGACAACACGTGCGAGAACGCCGCGGTCGTGGACGGCACGATCTACGCGACGACCTACGGCGCCCAGATCGGCGTGTACGACGTGGACAGCGGCGAGCTGCACGGCCTGATCGAGCCGACCCCCGACTACGCGAAGGCGGCCGCCAGCGTGCGGACCGACGACGGGCAGGCGTTCCTGCTCGTCGGCGGGCGCGGTGGCTGGATCACCTGCTTCTGGCTCGACGGCCCCGTGCCGCGCAAGGTCCGTGAGCTGTACCTCCCCGCGGCCACTCCTCCCGCGGCCGACGACCGCTGGTTCGTCGCCGGCGAGCTGGCGGCGACGAGGTGACCGTGGCCGGCGTCGCCGTCGCCCCCCGGGCCGAGGCCCCGTGGTCGCCCTGGCGGGACACGGGCTTCCGCGTGTTCGCCGCCGGGAACGTGGCGAACAACATCGGCGACGCCGTCTACGCCGTGGCTCTCCCGCTGCTCGTGTTCGACCTCAACGGGTCGCTGCAGCTGATGTCGCTCCTCGCCGCGCTCGGGCCCGTCGCCCTCGTGCTCGGGCCGGTCTTCGGGCTGGCCGCCGACCGGTGGGGCCCCAGGGTGCTCGTCGTCCCCGGCCTGGTCGTGCAGATGGTGGCCGCGCTCGTTCTCAACGCGGCCGCCTTCTGGTTCGGCGCGCCGTTCCTCGTGCTGTTCGTCGCCGGCGCCCTGGTCCAGCTGGGCGGCGGCATGTACCGCTCGGGCTGGATGTCGGGCATCCCGAGCATGTGGCCACAGGACCCCGGCCGGGCCAGGGGCGCGCTCAGCAGCTGCTACGTGGCCACCACCGTCATCGGGCCCGGGCTGGCCGCCGCCCTCGTCGACGGGGTCGGCTACGAGCTGCTGCTCTGGTTCAACCTGCTGACGTTCGTGGCCCCGATCGTGGTCTGGCGGATGGGGATCCACCCGGCGCCGGCCGACCCGAACCGGCCCCGGTCCTCGCCCGCCCGCGAGCTGGCCGCCGGCTGGGCCATCCTGCGGCGGTCGAGCCGGGTGTTCCGGGTGATGGTCCTGTCGCTGCCGTTCGACTTCGTGTCGAGCACGGGCACCGTCACCCTCGTCATCTTCCACCTGCGCGACCGGTGGGACATGTCGGCGAGCGGCGTGAGCGCCGTGCTCCTCGCCGCCAACGTCGGCGCGCTGGTGGGCTCGCTGGCGGTGTCCGAGCGGAGCTCGTGGCCGCTGCGCCGGCTGCTCGCCGTCGGCCTGGTCGGCGTCGTCGCCTGCCTGCTCGTGCTGCCGGCGCCGTTCCTGCCCGCCGTCGTCGTCGCCTTCGTGGTCTTCTTCGTGGTCGACAGCGCCCTGGCCGTCGCCACCGAGATGCTCGTGTACCGGACGATCCCGGCGGAGGCCATCGGCCGGTCCAACGGCTTCTGGCGGCTGGTGCACGGCGTGCCGCAGCTGCTCGCGCCCCTGTTCATCTCCGTCCTCGGCGACCTCGTCGGCTCGTCGGCCACCTTCGTCGTGCTCGCCGCCATCGGCGGGGTGTCGGTGGCGTGGCTGGCCGCCTCGTGGCGCGCCCTGGCCGACGACGCGCCGAAGGAGGCGGTGTCCTGATGCGTCCGATCGACGTCCCCGGGCGCGGCGACGGGCACGCCGCACCGATCACCCACGTGGCCTGCCGGGACGACCGGGTCGCCACCTGCTCCTACGACGGAAGCGCCATCGCCTGGCGGCTCGAGGGGCGGCGCCTCGTGCCGGGGCACCGGGTGTGGCACCGCCGGCTGGTCAACGCGGCGGCCTGGCACCCGACCGACCCGAGCGTGCTGGCGACGGCGTCGGCCGACAAGACGGCGGCCGTGTGGCGGCTCGGCGACGGCGGCGCCGTGGAGCTCGTGGCCGTGCTGGCCCGGCACACCGACGACGTCAACGCCGTGGCCTGGCTGCCCGACGGCCGGCGCCTCGTGGCCGTGTCCGAGGACGGCACGGCCAGCCTCTGGGACGCCCTCGCCGGGCGGTTCCTCGGCTTCGTCGCCCGGCACGGCGGCCACTGCATGATGACGGCGGTGAGCGGCGACGGCCTCGTCGCCACCGTCGGCGAGGACGGCGTTGTCAACGTCGGCGACCCCGATCGGCCGGGCTCGTGGACGGGCCGGGCCGTCGGCGCCTCGGTCGAGGGCTGCGCGTGGTCGCCCGCCGGCGACGCGCTCGCGCTGGCCAGGGACGACGGCCGCCTCGAGCTCGTCGACCGCTCGCTCGCCACCCGATCGTGCGCGACGGTCGGCTCGTCGGCCGTGCGCAGCGTCGTCTGGCTCGACGGCCGGCGCCTGGCCGTCGGCGGCTACGACGGCACCGTCCGCATCGTGGACACCGCCGGGCGCGTGCTGCACACGTTCCACGACGAGCGCCTCTGGCCCCGCTCGGTCGCGGCCGGCCCCGGCGGCGTGCTGGCCGGCAGCTTCTGGTCGAGCCCGTTCGTGGTCGACCCGGCCACCGGCAAGGCCGTGGTGGAGCCGGCGGCGCCGACCGAGGGCCCGAACGCGCTGGCCGTCGGCGGCGGCCGGCTCCACGTCGGCCTCGACTCCGGTGCCGTCGTGTCCGTTCCCCTCGACGCGCTCGTCGCGCCGTCGCCGATCGCCGACGCCGCCTCGGTGGAGCGGCCGTCGTCCAGCCCGGTGCTGTCCCTCGCCGTCGCCGGCGGCGTCCGGTACGTGGGGACCTACGGCGGCGAGGTCCTCGCCCTCGGGGCCGACGGCACCCTGCGGGCCCGGGCCCAGCTGGGCGCGCCGGTCCCGTCCCTCGCCGCCGCCGGCAGCCGGGTCGTCGCCGGCACCTACGGCGGCGAGCTGGTCGAGCTGGCGCCGGGGGACCTCGCCGTCGTCGACCGCCGGGCCGCCCACGACGGGTCGGTGAAGTCGCTCGCCTTCGTGCCCGGGACCGGCCTGCTGTCGGCCGCCACCGACGGCCGGGTGGCCGTCGGCGACGGGTGCCGCGACCGGACGGTGCTGTGGGAGCACGGGAACCTCGTGAACGCCGTGGCCGCGCACGGCGACGTGGTGGCCAGCGCGTCGCGCGACCACACCGTCGTGGCCGGGCGCGTCGTGCGCGGCGCCACGGGCTGGCACGTCGAGGGGCGCACCGCGCTGCTCGGTGCCGACGAGTCGGTCAAGTGCGTCGCCGTCGTCGCCGCCGGCCCCTCGCCGGTCGTCGTCGCCGGCTCGTACGACTTCAACGTGTACGCCTGGTCCTTCGACGAGCCGGGGGCGGCGACGCTCCGGGCCGGCGCCGCCGTCCACACGTTCCGCCAGGCCGCCTGCACGGCGGTCGCGGCCGGGCCGGCGGCCGCCGTGGTCGGGTCGTGGGACCACGAGCTCGCGGTCGTCACGGCCCGGCCGGACGGGGTGTCCGTCACCCGGACGGTGGCCGTCGACGACCTCCTGGAGGGGAGATAGCCGTGGAAGCGACGGGGTTGCGGGCCGTGGCCTCGGTCCGGGTGCGGGTGCCGATCGTGGTCGAGCGGCTCGACGGGACGAGGGTGTCGGCCGAGGCCGTCACGTTCCACGGGCTGTCCGACGGGCGCGAGCACCTCGCGCTCGTGTTCGGGCCGGTCGACGGCGTCCCGCTCGTCCGGCTCCACTCGGAGTGCCTCACCGGCGACGTGTTCGGCTCGACGCGGTGCGACTGCGGTCGCCAGCTGAGCGAGGCCGTCGAGCGGTTCGCCGACGAGGGCGGCGTCCTGCTGTACCTGCGCCAGGAGGGGCGGGGGATCGGGCTGTACGAGAAGCTCGACGCCTACGTCCTCCAGGACCAGGGCTACGACACGTTCAGGGCGAACCAGCTCCTCGGGCACGCGTCGGACGAGCGCGACTACCGGGTGGCGGCCGAGATGCTCGCCATGCTCGGCATCCCCTCGATCCGGCTGCTGTCGAACAACCCCGACAAGGCCCGCCAGCTCGAGCGGTCGGGGATCGACGTCGTGGAGACGATCGCCACCCGCGTGTACGTGACCCCGGAGAACCGGCGGTACCTCCAGGCCAAGAGCCGCCAGGGCGGGCACACGATCTCGCTGCTGAACGGGGTGGGCGGGCCGTTCGCCGACGGCGACGAGGCGGTCGCCGGATGACCGATCATCTGGTCGTGTCCTCGCCGCACGAGGAGATGACCGCGCCGCTGCCGCCGGCCGGGGTCCTGCCCGGGATCGGCCGCGCCCTGCACCCGTCGTGGGCCCCGCCGGCGCCCGACCTCGTCGCCGTGGTCGAGTCCCGGGCGCCGCTCGCCGACCGGCTGGCGGCCGGCGCGCTGCTCGCCCTCGCGGGCGACCCCCGTGTCCCCGTCGAGCCCGTCACCGTGCCGGTCCCCGGCGGGCGGGCGCTCGTCGGCCTCGACCCTGCCGACGTCGACGCGGTCGTCGCCCGGTGGGCCCACGTCGGCGTGCTGCGGTCGTGGATCGAGAAGGAGACGCCGGTCCACGAGGTGGCCGTGGCCCCGTTCGCCATCGGCCGCTACCCGGTCACGAACGGCCAGTGGCTGGCGTTCCTGCTCGACGCCGGGCACCCGACCCGGCCGTCCACCTGGTACCTCGGGGCGTTCCCGTGGGACCGCTCGAACCACCCGGTGTGCGGCCTGTCGACCGGCGACGTGGACGCCTACCTCGCCTGGCTGCGGCGCACGACCGGACGGCCGTACCGCCTGCCGACCGAGGCCGAGTGGGAGTACGCCGCGTCCGGGGGCAGCGCGCGGGAGTTCCCGTGGGGCGACGAGTGGGTCGACGGGCTGGCCAACACCCGCGAGCTCGGCGTCGGGACGACGACCCCCGTCGGCGCCTTCCCGGCCGGCGCGTCGCCGTTCGGCCTGCTCGACATGGCCGGCAACGTCGAGGAGTACGTGGCCGACGAGTACGGGCCGTACCCCGGCGGCCCGGCCGTCGTCGACGACCTGGTCGAGGAGGTCGGCGCCTACCGGGTGACGAGGGGCGGCAGCTTCAGCCGGTACGGCGACCTGGCGAGGACGAGGCGCCGCCACGGCCCCTTCCCGAGCCCGCTGTACCCCATCGGCTTCCGGGTCGCCGTGGACCTGTGAGGCCCTATGATGGTCGGCCGCACGGCCCCATCGTCTAGAGGCCTAGGACACCACCCTCTCAAGGTGGAGACACGGGTTCGAATCCCGTTGGGGCTGCCACGCCTGACCAGCACTTTCGCCTGGGGTAGCCACCCGCCCCTTGCGGGTTTCCATCCGGAGTTCCATCCTACGGGGCCGTGAGAGGCACCCTACGATGGAAGGACGGGGCCTGGCGGCTACAGGTCAGCGCCCCCGGCATCGACAACAAGCGCCGGTTCGTCACCCGCACCGTCCGCGCCCCCAACACCCGCACCGGCCGCCGAGAAGCCGAGTCGGCGCTGGCGAAGCTCGTCGCCGAAGTCGAAGCCGGCCAGCTCGCCGCGACCGCCCCGCCGACCGTCGGCCAGGTCATCGAACGGTGGCTCACCCTGCGCTCGGCGGACTGGTCCCCGAAGACCGCCGTCGAGATGCGCGGCCACGCCGCCCGCCACGTCACCCCCGCCATCGGCCACCTGCGCGTCGACCGGCTGCGGGTCGCCCACCTGGACGCCCTCTACGCCGCCCAACGCGACGCCGGCCTCTCACCGGGAACGGTCCGGCAGACCCACAAGATCGTCCACGCCGCGCTCGAGCAGGCCCGCCGGTGGGGGCTGGTGACCACGAACGTCGCAGGGTTGGCGGAGCCGCCGAAGGTGGGGCGGGCGAAGGTGCGACCCCCGGAGCGGGACGAGCTGGGCCGGTTGTTGGCTGCGGTGGAGGGGCAGCCGGAGTTGTGGTGCTGGCTGCGGGTGGCGGCGGTGACGGGGGCGCGACGGGGGACGGTGTGCGCGCTCCGCTGGCCGGACATCGACTTCGACGCCGGCACCGTCACGTTCACCCGAGCGTTGACGTTGGGCGACGGGGTGGTGGTGGAGAAGTCGACGAAGACGGACCGGCCGTACCGGATCGCGTTGGACGCCGACACGGTCGCCGCGCTGCGGGCGCATCGGACGCGGATGGCCGAGCGTGCCATGGCGGCGGGGAGGCGCCTGGCGGTCGACGGGTTCGTGTTCTCGCCGCCGACACCGCCTGACGGGACGGTGCCGTGGCGGCCGGACTCGACTTCACGGCGGTTCGCGAGGATCGCCCGCCGGGCCGGGGTGGAAGGGGTGCGCCTCCACGACCTCCGCCATTTCGTCGCCACCCAGCTCCTGGCGGCAGGGGTGGACGTGCGCACGGTGGCGGGGCGGTTGGGGCAGTCGGGGACGTTGGCGCTGTCGTTGTACGGCCATTTCGTGCCGGCGGCGGATCGGGTGGCGGCGCAGCGGATCGCCGACGTGGTCGACGGAAAGGGCTAGTGCAGCGCGTCGTAGCCGGGGCAGCCGCCAAGCTCAGCGACCCGCAGGTCGATGCTCGTCAACCGAAGCCGGGCCCGCGCTCGGTCTGACGTGTCGCCGCTGTTGAGGTCGGCGACGGTGTCGTTCAGCGTGTCGACCAGCTCGTCGCACGACTGCGATGAGACGGGTTCCTCGCGTTCGATGATGCCGAACGCCCCGAGGGCCGCCTGGCCGGCCCAGATGAGGACGCCGACGACGCAGGCCAAGGCGAGCCAGCCACGCCACCCGACGGTCCGTGAGGTCGTGGTCTGGTGCTCGTCGTCGCTCATCGTCCGCTCTGACCCTCCCGGCAGCCGACTGGATACCTACGACAGTGTTACGAAGTTGTCGGAGTTCTTGCACGACCCGTGCACTCTGAGGTTGACTCACTTGTCACTCTCCGGGTGTGGGGGAACAGGGCGGGTGGTGGGCGCGGGGGCTACCGGCCGACCAGATCGACGCGCTCATCGGGAGGTTGAAGCGCACTATGGCCGACCTACAAGCCGAGGTAGCCCGCATCGAAGCCGAGACGACGCTTGACGAGTTCGAGGCACTGATCCGCTACTTCATCGATCACTGGGACCGGGCCTCAGCGATCCAAGCGGCGTCGCCGCCCGAGTGCGTGGCCGCGTACCGGCAGAAGACGACCGACCCTCGGGAGGCGCTGCTGGGGCAGGTCGCCGCGCTAGCGGTGATCCATCCCGACGTGATCGCTTTCTACCGCCGGAAGATCAGCGTCTGGTTGGAGGTGGTCCGCCTGATGCGGGTGGCGGTGCAGGAGGACGATGCGATGCGACGCACGATGGAGGCGTGCGGCCGGGTGCTATTGGCCGCGTCGGCGTCGATGGGAACTGCTCCGGAACGAGTCGTACATGAGGAGCAGAGTCCGCCGGTCGTGCTCGTCAAGGGCGGGGTCGGCGGCAACGGCGTCGGGAACGGACATGCGCACGGTCGCGTCCGGCGGGTAGTAACCGAGGTGCTTCGACAGCGACCCTGGCGTCAGACCTAACGCCTGCTCGATCTTGAACACGACGGACGGGCCGGGGATGTTGTCGCCGGCCTTCCGCCAGCGCCGGACGGTCTCAGGGTCGTAGTTGACCGCTCGGGCGACCGCTCGGATCGCTTCGGCTGGGTCGGTGCCGAGCGCGTCGGTCAGCGCTGCCCGGAAGGCAGCTTCCTGCTCCGTGGTGTAGGGAGTCCGTCTTCGCACGCCCCTCCTCCGCCGCCCAACCCCAACGTTTCGTTGGTGTGTGGTCACGGTAGGGCCTCGGCGCAGCGGCCGTCGAAACGTTGACCAACTAGACGTTTGACGAGACCACCACGACGGTGGTACAACAACGTCGTGACACCAAACGTGTCGTTGGGTCGACGGATCAAGGAGCGCCGCAACGCAGCCGGGATCACCCAGCGCGTCCTGGCCGAACGGATGGGCGTTGCCGTCCAGACGGTGCAGAACTGGGAGCGCGGCTCCCGGACGCCGACGATCCCCGTCCTGATCGCGATCGCCGCGGCGATCGGCGTCCCCGCCGTCGACCTGTTCGCCGGTGCCGTCGACGACCCGTCCGCCACGCCTACCACTGACACGGCGCGGTCCTCGTCAGATACGTCGGAGCGTGCGGCGTGAGCACCCCGTCGCTGGAGCAGCTGATCGCCGACGCCGTCGAGCGCGGCACCAAGGCCGGGCTGGAGTCCCTCGCCGCTCTCGTCGCCGCCCCGCAGCCGCTGGTCTACAAGGTCGCGGAGGCGGCCCATGTGCTCGGGCTGGGGGAGCAGACGATCCGCGACATGGTGAACGACGGTCGCCTTCCGCGGTTGCCGCACACGGATCGGGTGCTGATCCCGCGTCGGGCGGTGGAGGGACTGGTGGAGTCGGCGATGGCGTCCCGTCCGGTGAGGGCCGCGTGATCGCCGCGGTCGTGCCCCTACCGGAGCGGAAGGTGATCGTCCTGGACGAGTACCGGGGCCGGCGCCGTGAGCGGCCCGTCCCGCCCACCCCGGAACCGGAGGACGCAGCGTGAGCCGAGACGACATCGCCCGGACGATCGACGCCGAAGCCCGCCACGTGGAGCTCGGGCGCCGCTGCCGGATCAATCCCGACGGGTCGATCGGCGTCCCGTCGGAGTCACAGCCCGGTGTGTGGCGCACGGTGATCCCGTGGAGGACGGTCAACGACCTCCTCGTGCTCAGGTGCGACTGTCCTTCCGGCTCTAGGCGGTCGACCCCGGCCGGTCACGCGATCTGCAGTCACCAGGGGGGCGCCGCACATTCGCTTGCGTGGAGGGGCCTCGCTTGTTTCGACGGCGAGCGGTGGTACGTGACCGAGAAGGCGAAGCGCCTCGCTACCGGCACCGCTCACGACGCGTATGTGGTCACTCGGGCGGAGGGTGCCCGGTCGAACTTCGAGGCCCGCTGCCCGGACTGCCAGTTCTCGGTGCCGGTCGCGACATTGGACCGGGCGACGGCGGAGCAGGTTGCCGAGGGCCACCGGCGGCAGCACGAGCCGAGGCCGGCGGAGGCCGACCCGTTCGCGGGAATCCCGGCGTGAGCGCGCCTAAGACCGACGAGCAGGCGGCTGCGAACGCGAGCCTGAACGAAGCGATCATCGTCGGCTTCCATGCCGCCTACGCCATGTGGGACGGCAAGGACGACGACGAGCGACCCGGCGTACTGGACGAGGTTCGCGTCGCCATCGAAGCCGCCATAGAAGCCGGCCACCTGATCCCCGCTGATCGGCTCAAGGCGCTGGACGCGCTCCCGCTCGACGGCTCCTACGAAATCCTCCACTCCGGCTGCGAAGACCAAGGCTGCCCAGCTCACAGCCCGTGGGTGACGTTCCGGCCGGTCCACCATCTCGCCCCCATCGCCCACGAGTCCGGCGTCATGGTCGTCGCCCGGAAGCGGGAGCAGTGATGCCGCACCGTCCGGAGCTTCTGTTCCCGTCGGCGTTCGGCGAACGCGTTGACCGGCCTGTCGGGGTGGAGGGCGACTGCCTGGATCGTGCGGTCGTCGCCGCGCTCGGCGCCTCGGCGGGGTCGTTCTCGGAGCGTGCGCTGATCCGGGGTCTGTTCCAGCGGGCCGTAGACGCCGGCCACATCATCCCCGCCGACCGGGTCGAGCGGACCGGCTACCGCCACACGACCGCTGACGAGGACGAGCCGCTGTACCGAGTCCGGGAGGCCTGATGTACACCGACGCCCCGCTCGTCTTCTCGCCTGTCCTCCTGGCCGATGGTGACCGCTGCGGCTGCGGTCACCGCGGCTACGACCATCTGACCGACGACGGCACCTGCTGGAAGTGTGGCTGCCCGTCGTTCTCCTCGGTGGATCGTGCGTCGGCGGCACCGGCGGGCCAGCCGTCCGCGACGGCTCCCTCCCCCCACCTGCCGATGCCGACCACGGACGGTCCAGTCCGAGCGGTCGCCGCCGCGCCACACCAACCCGCCCGCCCTTCCACCCGCCCGGGTCGTGGCTTGGACCGTCCCACAACGTCAACGGCCGGCCACGGTGCTCACACCACCGGGCCGGCCAGCACCCCGGCTGGCTGACAGCCGGAGCACAGGAGCAACCGTACATGCCGACCGCCCCGTCCCCCCCCATCCCCTACGCCCACCTGCACCTCTACCCGGAACACCAGGTCCACGCCACGCCGCTCTACCCCGGCTGCCTCGACTCGTGGGTCCTGCACCTCGGCCCCCACATGCAGCTCTACGGCTCGCCCGACACGCTCCGATCGAAGCTGACGGCGCTGCTCGACGACCTCCCCGTCGACATCCCCGCCGACCCGTTCGTGTACGTCGCCCTCGACGACCTCGTGCCGGGCGACGTGATCATCGGCACCGCCGACTCCCGCCTGCCGGTCGCGACCGTGCAGCACGACACCCCCGACCGGATCGAAGCCCTCGACGACGACGGGGCGGTCGTCGCCTACGGCGACCCGGACCACATGGTGCGAGTCGCCCTGCCCCGCCCGTCCCCCGCCGAGGTCGAGCCGGCCGCCGCCGAGGCGGTGCCCGCGTGAGCCTCGTCGAGTGCACCACCCAAGCGGACCTCGAGGCCGTCGCCGCCGGCGACGTCGCCGTGGTGCGCTCAGGGTTCTTCCAGGCCTCCGGCTCGGCGACGGTCCGGGCCTACGGCTCGGCGACGGTCCGGGCCTACGGCTCGGCGACGGTCCGGGCCTCCGGCTCGGCGACGGTCCAGGCCTCCGGCTCGGCGACGGTCCGGGCCTTCGACTCGGCCACGGTCCGGGCCTACGGCTCGGCGACGGTCCGGGCCTCCGACTCGGCCACGGTCGAGGCCTCCGGCTCGGCGACGGTCCGGGCCTTCGACTCGGCCACGGTCCGGGCCTACGGCTCGGCGACGGTCCGGGCCTTCGACTCGGCGACGGTCCAGGCCTCGAGGTGCGTCGCCGTCCAGGACCACGGCCCGGACGTGACCGTCACGGGCGGCGTCGTGATCCCGATCCGCACGCCGGAGACGGCCGAGGAGTGGTGCTCCTACTACGGGGTCGACGTCGACGACGGCGTCGCGGTGCTGTTCAAGGCGGTCGGTGCCGACTGGCGGGGCTCCCACAAGGCGCTCGAGGTCACCTACGAGCCGGGGGCGACCCCGTCGGCGCCGGACTGGAAGCCGACCCCGGTGTGCGGGTTCGGCCTCCACTTCTCGCCCCGGCCGTTCATGGCCCGCCCGTACTTCGGCGGGGAGCCGGCCCACTTCGTGGCCTGCCCGGTGCGGGTCGCCGACATGGTGCTGCTCGACGACAAGGTGAAGGCGCCGGCGGTGGCGGGCCCGGTGTGGGAGTGCGACGAGGATGGTGAGCCGGTCGGTCTTGAGGCGGTGGCGTCGTGATCGCCGTCCTGTTCGTCGTCAGCCTCGCTGCGGGGTGGACGCTGCGCGGCGTCTACGAGGACGTGGCGCGTCACCGGCCGAACCGGATCGGGTTCGGTCCCCGTCCGCTGAACGACCGGCGGAGATGGCTGTCGTGAGAACACGATGGCTGTCCGAACACGAGGCGGATCGCCTCAGTGCGGCGCTCTCGCGTGTCACTGCCATGCCCGGCCAGAAGTGGGACGCCGACTCCGAGGCAGTCACGCAGTACGGACCCGACCTTCCCGACGCGTACGACAACGGCGTCCAGGTGAACGAGATGCGCCTGGGTCTGGCGTGGCGAGCGCGCCGTGACCCGTTGCGGGGGGCGATCGCCATGCAAGTCGGGACGCTGCTGCACGAGGTCGCCGAGTGGACCCGTGTCGATGGCGAGCAGATCTTCGACCCCCATCCGGACGACTACGCAGCGGAAACCGCTATGTGGCTCTTGCTGGAAGACCTCTCGTGGGAGGTCGCCGGGAAGATGCTCCGCGAGCATCCGAAGCGAAGCTTCGCCTTGGAGGCCGCGTCGTGATCCCCTCGGATGCTCCTTGGGATGCCCCGGTGTGGACCGACCGCGACGAAGCCGAAGCGGCTCGCCAGGAACACCACGACCTCCTCGCGACGGAACACGACTTCGAGTACGTGCTGGACGACGAGGGGTGGGACTGGTGAGGGCGCCCGGTGAGGCGCTCAACTGGCCGCTGCTCTGGCTGGCGGTCGTCGCTCTGAACGGTCACCTGGTGTACCAGTCGGAGACCGCGGCGGGGAGCGGTCTTCTATGTGCTGATCCTGCTCATCAACGCCGTCAACTACGGCGACGCCCGTGTGTATCGCGCCCGCAGGAGCGTCGGTCGGTGACCGCGCTCGTCTTCGATTCCAAGGCGGACGTGATCGCCGCCTGCGACGAGGAGGTGCGCCGTGGCGCTGCTCGCTGATCACTCCGCCCTCCCGAAGGCCGATCGCAACGACGGCGGCTGCCCGCCCGACGAGCATCCACGCTTCGTGCACCTGCTCGTTGAGGAGTGGGCGCAGCGCAACACGGACGACGGCGACAAGCCCACCGCGTACGACACCCGGCTCCGCCACTCCGACGCCGGCAAATGCGCCCGCATGCTCTCCTACAAGGCCGCCGGCCTCCCCGCCTCGGACCCGATGGACCTGCCCGGCGTGTGGGTCACGTCCCTCGGCACCCTGCTGCACGAGCACTGGCAGGCCGCGTTGCAGCGCCGCTACCCGGACGCTCAGGTGGAGGTGAAGCTGCGGGTCGACGGCCTCGACGCCTCCGGCCACGCCGACGCCCTCCTCGTCGTGGACGGCCGCCGCATCGCCTACGAGTTGAAGACGGTCGGCGGATATGCGTTCAAGATGAAGGTGGGGGAGCGGGGCGCCCCCGAGGGCCCGTCGCACGACCACCTGCTGCAGGGCGCGCTGAACGCTGTCGCGTTGGACGCCGACGAGCTGGTGATCGGCTACCTCGCGACCGAGGCGATCAGCATCAACGCCGCGCAGCGGAGGAAGCTGCAAGGAGCCGCCCGGTTCGCGGCGGAGTGGACGTTCACGCGCGACGAGTTCGAGCCGCTGGCGGAGCGGGAGCGGTCGCGGATGACGAGCATCCTCCGGCTGGTGGACGACGGGATGCTGGCGGCCCGCCGGTTCGCTGACCCGTCGCTGCCGGTAGGTCATGAGGTTGTTGATCCGGTGGCGTCGGCGGGTGACGGCCGGTGGGAGTTGCGCCGCGATGGGTCCGTGGTGGACGCGGGGACGTGGTGGGCGTGCGGGTATTGCGCGTTCCGGTCGCTGTGCGCGACGACCCGGCCGGGCCGCATCCCCATCGTTGAGGTCACGGGAGGGCAGGCGGCATGAAGCGGTTCATCGCTGCTCGGATCGGTAGTAGGCGCACCGATGTGGTCTGGGTCGTGCTCGACTGTCGGAACAGCGTCGCTGGCGACATCTGCACCTGCGAAGACGGGCTTCGAGCCACCGCGATAGCGGCTGCGCTCAACGCCGACTCGTCCGCCTACGACAAGGTACGTGACGCCGAGGAGCCGTTCTGATGGCCTCCCGTCTGCCGGTCCCGCTCACCCAGCTACAGCGCCGCCTCCCCGAAGCCGGCCGTCTCCGCACCGGGGTTCGCACGCAGCGGGCCATGAAGGCAATCCCCACGTGGCGGGCCACCTCTCGCGACGAGGAAGCGATCCGCCAGATCGCCGCCGTCTACGGCGGGGAGCCTCGTCCGTGGGAGGGGTCGGACGGCCAGTGGGAGGTCATCACCACCGCCGCCGAACTGAACGTCGTCCTCCCGCCTGACCCTCTCGGTGGGACGCCGATCTACGAGCAGTGGTCCGGTGGCGGCTGCCAGCGGCGCTGCGACGGCGTGAAGTGCCAGGTGCCGACGGCCGGCCCGGACGGAACGGAACTTGCGGAGGTGGACTGCATCTGCTCGGCGAAGGGGGCGATGGAGTGCTCGCCGCACACCCGGCTGTCGGTGATCCTCCCCGACGTTCGCTTCGCCGGGGTGTGGCGCTACGAGTCGGCCACGTCGTGGATCGTCGCCCAGGAGCTTCCCGGCATGGTGGAGCTGGTGCGGGGGTTGCAGGAGCGTGGGCTGACCCGTGCGGTGCTCGCGATCGAGAAGCGCCGCCGCACGCAGGACCGGAAACCGTTCACGATCCCGGTGATCCGGCTCGCGGATTCGCCGGACGAGATCGCCGCCGGCCACGCCGCGCTCGGCGCGCTCCCCGTCGCTGCGGTGGAGCCTCCGGTGCCGGCACTCGCTGCCGCTCCCGCCTCCCCTGAGGAGTGGGCAGAGGACGACGAGCCGGTTGGCTGGCCGATCACCCACGACGCCTCCGGTCGCCGCCGCGACGACGAGGTGATCGACGCCGTGATCGTGGACGACGTGGCCCCGGAGCGGGTGCTGGAAGCGGCCCAGCGGGCCGGGATGCGCACGCTCTCGCCTGTGTGCCGCCCTGCTGGCCTCGCTCGAAGAGGAGACGACCTGATGGCCGACCACTACCGCGACCACATGGTGTCCTACGTCGCCTCGGATGGAGCCTTGATGCTCGTGTTCCGCGACAACGATGAGCCGACCGAGGTGATTCGAATCCCCGATCCTCGGTTCCACGAACAGGCGCTCGACATCTTCCGTCGCCGGACCACCTGCGCGTCTGTCATCGACGGACTCAAGCGGGCGAAGATCAAGCGCCAGCGTCGCAGTGTCGCCTACGCCATGTGGGACGGCGGCGACAGGCGGGCCGCATGAGAGCCAAGGTCGAAGCCTCCGGACTCACATCCGCCCTCCGGCGTGTCCTCCCGGGGTCGAAGACGAAGCACGGCGGCACCGGCGGGCTGGTGCTCGTCACCGCCGACGGAGCCGGCCTGCACCTCCGCTGCGACGACCACGACCTCGACATCCGCACCACCGTCGCAGCGTCCACCGAGGAGACCGGCTCCGTCGTCGTCTCCGTCGGCCTGTTGGAACGGTTCTCGTCGGCCGTCGGCGACGGTGCGGTGATCCTCGAGGACGCCGACGGGATGCTGACGGTGGAGGCGCCCACGTCGAACCTGCGGCTCCGCTGCGCCGACCCGGATGTGTGGCCGGTCCGCCAGCCGATCGAAGGCGCCGGCAGGCCACTCACCTCCGAGTGGGACGCCGTGCGCCGGGTGGCGATGGCGGCGTCGACCGACGCGCAACGGCCGAACCTGACCGTGGTCCGTTTCGCCGCCGACTTCGTCGCCGCCACCGACTCCTACCGGCTGCACCATGTCGGCGTCCCCGATCTCGGCATGGACTCGCTGGTGCCGGCGTCCGCCCTCGGTCTCGTCCTCCGCCACGTCGACTCGGAGCGGGGGGCGACGGTCCGTCAGCACCTTCTGGCAGCGTCGATCGACGACGGGACCACCACATGGCGCCTGTCGCTCATCGACGGCGACCCGGTGCACGACCGGTGGGAGGTGCTGGTACCGCAGAGCCGCCCACATCGGTTGACCGTCCTCGCCCGCTCGCTGCTCGACGCGATCGACATGGTCACCCCGGTCGGCGCGACGGAGGCGACGAAGGAACGGGGACCGGTGGTCACGCTCACCGTCGACGACGGCGCCGACGAGCTCGTCGTGTCGGCCACCGGCGCCGATGTGGGTGAGGCGACCGCTGTCGTCCCGGCGTCGGGGTCGCTGCCCGGCCCGCTCCACGTCCAGACCCGGCTGCTCGCCGACGCTGTTGAGGCGGCCGCCGACGACGAGGTGACGTTGGAGACGGCGGACACGCACAAGCCGATCGTGATCGCCTCCGGCCGGTTCACCGCGCTGGTCATGCCGACCCGGGTGCCGACGTGAGCCGCCGGGCGTGGAACTCCACGCTTTCCGCCCCGTCGAAGCCGATGCGCAAGGTGTCGGCCAGACGTGAGCGGGAGGACGACGAGTACCTGGCGTTGCGCCGTCGGGTGCTGGAACGCGACGGCCGCCGCTGCCGCGCCCACCGGCTCGGTTACGCGCCCGAGGTGCCGTGCGCCGGCCCGTTGGAGGTCGACCACTTCGTCCCCGTCGGCGTCTGGAAGGGCGGCCGGCTGGTAGACGACAACTGCTGGGCGATGTGCCAGCGTCTGAACCAGGCGAAGAACGCCGACCCGGCGTGGGCGGTGCGCATCGGGATCATGTCGCGGACACCGGGCGACCCGCCCCCCGAGGTCGCGCCGTGAGCGCCCACACGCTCCTCCTCACCGACCGGGGCGAGGTGCACCGCCACCGCTGGGCGCCGTCATGTGCCTGCGGCTGGCGTGGCCGCAACAAGCGCCGCCGCCGGTTCGCCGAAGCCGAATACCGGCATCATGTCGCCTCCAACAGCCGGATCACCGTCCGTCGCCGCGGGCGCCGACGCGTCGGCCCCCAGCCCCGGCCGCTCACCCCGGCCGACCGGCTGCCCGAGGTGCTCCGGTGAGCCTCGACCGGCTGTTCCCGGACCCCGTCGACGACCTCCTCGAACCGACGCCACCCATGCGCGTCCGTCAGCGGATGCCCCTCTGGGAGCCGGATCGCGCCGAGTTCGCCGACGTGCTGTTCGCACGGCCGTCGTGGTGGGACGACGCCGCCTGCGCCGGCGAGGACACCGATTTGTTCTTCCCGACCCGTGGCGACACGTCGGCGCTGCGAGCCGCGAAGGCGATCTGCGCGCGTTGCCCGGTGCGAGAACGCTGCCTCGAGGACGCCCTGGCGGCCCCTCTCGACCGCTGTGGGGTGTTCGGCGGGACGACGTCGAAGGAGCGTGCCCGCATCCGTCGTGAGCGGACCAGGAAGGCGGCATGAAGGCCACGTTCATCGTCGCCGACGTGTTCGACGGCCTCCGCTCCCTCCCCGACGCTTCCGTCGACCTCGTCTGCACGAGCCCACCGTTCCTCGCCCTGCGCTCGTACCTGCCGCCCGACCATCCCGACAAGGCGAAGGAGCTGGGGTCGGAGGCGACGCCGGCCGAGTGGCTGGACGGGCAGCTCGCCGTCGTCGCCGAGGTCGGCCGGGTGCTCGCGCCGCACGGGTCGATCTGTTGGGAGATCGGCGACACGTATGCCGGGTCCGGCGGCGGCGGCGGCGACTACCTGCCGGGCGGTATGCGGGAGGGTCAGCAGCAGTTCGCCGGGTCGGCCGCCTCCATGCGCGAGTCGAACGCCGCCCACTGGCGGGCGAAGAACCGCTACAAGGACGGCCGCGGCAACCCGGACGGGATGCGCGACACGACGTTCTCCGGGGCCAACACGCAGACCGGTGGCGGCGTCGGCTGGCCGTTGGCCAAGTCGCTGACCGGCCTCCCCACCCTGTTCGCCTGGTCGCTCGCCTACGGCCGGAACCTGCTCACCGGGGAGCCGTCTCCCGCTGGCCATTGGCGGGTCAGGAACCTGCGGCCGTGGGTGCGGCCGAACCCGCCGGTCGGCGCGCTCAGGGACAAGGTGCGGCCGGCCACGTCGTACGTGACGGTGGCGTGCCGGTCGCAGCGCCGGTGGCACGACCTCGACGCCGTACGACGGCCGCTCACAACGGGACCCGGAAACCGCTACCCCCGACGGCCGAGCAAGGCAGCTGACGTACACGGCGCCGGGTGGCAGGACCACCCCGTAGCGCCGATGGATTACTCCGCCGGCGCCCCGCCGCTGGATTGGCAGCACCCGGTGGACGAGGTGCTCCGCGCCCAGTTGGCCACCGACCGGACCACCCCCCGCGACCTCCGCCTCGCCCTCGAGCGCGCCGGGATCATCGACCCGATCGACGGCTACGACCTGTCGCCCGGCGGGTACACGGGCGCCCACTACGCCGTCTGGCCGCCGGAGCTGGTCGCTCCGATGGTGGAGGAGATGTGCCCACGGCGAGTGTGCCGCACCTGCGGCGAGCCGAGCAGGCGGCTGGTCAACGCCAAGCGGATCGCCGATGCCGACAACGGCACCCGTCGCAAGAACACCGCCGCCGCCAACCCGCGCTCCGGGTTCAGTGAGGACGTGCCCGAGGTTGGCTGGGAGTACGACCGCACGACCGTCGGCTGGTCGTCGTGCGGCTGCCCCGGCATGGACGACGAGCTGTGGGGCGACAACGACTGGCGCGGCCAGCTGCGGGGCTGCAACGCCGCTGACAAGGCGGCCAGGCGGGCTGCCGCTGAGGCAACGAAGGCCGAACGCCGTGGCGATGCCGACGCTGTCCGCCTCCGCGCCGCGGCCGACGAGGCCGCCTCGGCGGCCGCCGGGGAGTGGCGTTGCTTAGCGGCGATGTACCGAGGCTGTCCCGACGGCCGGCACGCCCGCCACGGTTGGCGGCCCGGCGTCGTGCTCGACCCGTTCGCCGGGACCGGCACCACTCTTCGGGTGGCCGTCGACCGGGGACGCGACGCCGTCGGGATCGACATCGACGCCCGGAACGCTGACCTCGCCCGCCAGCGGCTCGGCCTGTTCCTCGACGTGGGTTTTCCTGCTTCTTCTGAGGAAGGCGAGGTGGCCTAGAGCGTGGCGGGCCTCCGTGATCGCGAGGTGGTGTGAGTGGCCGGCGCCCGTCCGTGGAGGCGTGGCGGGCCGATGTCGCCGCGACCGGCCCGGCGCTGGACCGCTGGGTGGCGGTCGTGCTGAGCGGGCTGATGGACGAGGCCGGCCAGGTGGAGGTGGCGGCCGGCGCGCTGGCCGAGCTGGTCGGCCTGTCGGAGCGGCGGGTGCGTGACCATGTGGCGTCGCTGGTGCGGCGCGGCTGGTTGGAAGTGGCCGAGGAGGGGGGGTCGCCGAAGCGGCCGCGGTCCCCCCACGTCCTTGTGGCGTCCACCCCTCGGAAGGCCGGACGGAACGTCAGGGGTGACGATTCGTCAGGGGTGACGGAACGTCAGGGGGGAGCCGCAAACCTCCTGATCACGACGGGTGACGATTCGTCAGGGATGACGGAACGTCCACCGTCGGCGAACGGGAAGGCTGCCTCCCCAGGTAATACCCCCCCTGTGGTCCCCCCCAGTGGGGACGGGTCGGCCGGCAAGCCGGCCTCCAGAGAGCGCCGATCCCTGACCCGCGTCCCGGAACCGTTCGTCGTCACCGACCGAATGCGGCTGTGGGCCGCCGCCGAGACCCCGACCGTCGACGTCGACGACCAGACCGCCTCGTTCATCGACCACGCCAGAGCACAGGACCGGCGGGTGAAGGACTGGGAGGCCGCCTGGCGGAACTGGCTGCGCAAAGCCCACCGCGACCTGGGCCGCCGCAACGGCCACGGGCACCGTCCCGAGGCCGTCAACCCGGTCACCGGGAGGGTGAGAAGCGCATGAGCCGCCGCGTCCCGGCCAACGTCGAAGCCGAGGAGTCGCTGCTCGGCGCCTGCCTGCTGTCCCGCGCCGCCGTCGAGACCGCCGCCGCGCAGATCACCACCACCGACTTCCACGCGACCGGCCACGGCGCCGTCTGGGACGCGCTCGTCGCCGTCTGGGGCCGCGGCGAACCGGTCGACTCGGTCACCGTCGCCGACGAACTCCGCCGCACCGGGAACCTCGAGCGCGTCGGCGGCGCGGCGGCGCTCGTCCGACTGCAGGCGGCGTGCCCGTCGACTTCGAACGTCGCCCGCTACGCCGCCCTCGTCGCCGACGCCGCCACCCTGCGGGCCGGCATCCACCTGGCCGGGGAGATCGCCGAAGCCTGCTACGACCCGGGCGCCGACGCCGCCGAAGTCGTCGACCGCATCCGCCGGATGGCCGACGAGCTGGTCGCCCCAATGGGCGCCGCCCCTCCCGGGCCCGACGTGGAGGCGTTCCTCGCCGAGGACGACGGTCATGTCGACTGGCTGGTCCCCGGGCTGTTGGAGCGGGTCGCCGACCGGATGATCCTCACCGGCACGCCGGGCGAGGGGAAGTCGACGCTGCTCCGCCAGGTGGCGGTGCAGGCGGCGGCGGGGATCGTGCCGTTCACGTTGAAGACCGAATGCCCGCCGGTGCGGTGCATGATCGTCGACGCCGAGAACTCGCCGGGGCAGTTGCGTCGCCGTCTCCGCCCGCTGGTCGACCGGTGCATGGACCGGTTGAATCCGTCGAACCTGGTTGTCCTGTCCCGGGAGGGCGGTCTGCGTCTCGCGTCGTCGCGTGCCGACCGGCGCTGGCTGGAGGAGCGGGTCGCCGCGAACCGGCCGGAATTGGTGACGGTCGGGTCGCTGTACAAGGTGGTCGGCGCCGACCTGACCGAGAGTGTCCCGTCGACGGAGGTGGCTCTGTTCTTCGACCGGCTCCGCACCCGGTACGGGTTCACGCTGCTGGTGGAGGCTCACCGGCCGCACGCTTCGGGGGGGGTGGCGCGGACGATGCGCCCGTATGGGGCGACGGTGTGGGAGCAGTGGCCGACGCTCGGGTTCTGCATCGAGCCGCGCTGGGAGAACGGGCAGGTGGCCCGCTGGGATCTGGCCGAGTGGCGGGGGGCCCGCGAGGAGCGCCCCGGCTGGCCGTTGACGTTGGCTCGGGGCGCCGGCCAGGCGTGGCCGTGGATGCATGGTGTCGCCCTGTCGTCGGGGGGGAGGGCGGCGTGACGGTGGACCATCGACGTACAGACGTTCCGAGCGGCGCTGCGGATACGCGAATCGGACAGGAGGTGGCCGGCGTGACCGACGTGTGGGTGCGCCCGTCGTGGCGGGACTTCTCGGCGTGCTCGGGTCAGCCGACATCGCTGTGGTATCCGGACGAGAAGGGCCACGGCCGGGAGGCGAAGGCGGTGTGCCGGGCCTGCCCGGTGCGCGAGCGGTGCCTGCTCGACGCGGTCGCTCGGAATGAGCAGCACGGCATCTGGGGTGGGGCGGCCGAGCCGGATCGTCGGCTGCTTCGCCGGGCGAGGGCGGCGGGCCGGTTGGAGGAGGCGGTGGCCGAGCACTTCGCCCGGCTGGACGGCGAGGCCGCGCCGGCACGTGATGTGAATGGGCCGGGCGCGACGCACGGGATCGCTGCGACGTACGCGAAGGGCTGCCGGTGCTTTCCGTGCACTTGGGCGGGCCAGGAGCGGGCGGCGGACGAGTCGGTTCGCAGGGACCGTTCGGCGCCGCCGAAGCGGAAGGTCGTCTACACGGTGGAGGTCGCTGCCTGATGGACATCGTTCAACTCGCCCGGTCGTTCGATCTACCCGGCACGAGGACAGCCGTGCAACTCGTTCTTCCGGACGACCTCTCCTTCGACGAATGGGAGGCGGTCGGGCGACCGCTGCGCTTGATGGCGACAGCGGCGATGTGGTGGGTCGGCGACTGGTGCCTATACGGGAAGCAGCGTTGGCCCGACCGCTACCACCAGGCGGCCGAGGTTACGGGCCTTGCCGTTGACACGTGCCGAGTCGCTGAATGGGTCGCTGAGAAGTACGACCCTGTTATGCGCATAACAGATCTTTCCTTCTACCATCACCAAGTCGTCGCAAGCGTCGACGACCCGGCCACGCGCTCGTGGTGGTTGGAGCGGGCACGCGCTGAGAACTTGTCAGGGCACGCTCTCCGCCAGCAGCGGAAAGAGCATGAGCGTGGTGAGACCCCGGGAGATGGGCATAGCGCTGCTCCGCGCCCTGATGTGGTGCCGCGGGCGAAGGTGTGGGTGACGATCGAGGCGGACGGCGAGCATTTCGACATGTTGACGACGGCGGCGCGCAAGGCGGTGGACGGGCTGCGTCAGTGGTTCGAGACGGTGGGTGTGGCGGCGAAGCTGGGTGTCGAGGTCGTGGACGACGGTTCGCCGGTGAAGGCGGCGTGATGCCCGGCGCCGGGTTCCTCGAGCGGGCCTGCACGGTTGACGGCTGCTTCCGTCCGGTCAACGCCCGCGGTCTGTGCTCGAAGCACTATCAGCGGTGGAGGAGGTACGGCGACCCGCTCTACGAACGGCCGAAGCGGTGTTGCGCTGTTGCCGGATGCCTAGAGCCTCACTACAGCCTGGGGTACTGCCGAAGTCATCACCGACGGTTCGTCGAGTACGGCGATCCGCTCAAAGGGTTCGCCGTCGAGTCGCCGACGGTGACCTGCGTCTGCATCGAGCCTGACCCGTCGCCGTCGTGGTCGTTCGCTCCCGGAGGGTTCGGGCCGAACGAGTGTCGCCGCTGCCGGCTGCTTGTCGTCACCGACGCCGTGCTGGCCGGCGTTGAGCGGCACCGGGCGAGGGTCGCCGCCGGGCGGGCGGCGAGGGCAGCGTGACCCGCCCGACATACGTGTACCGGTTGGACGTCGTCTACCCGGAGGGGAGCGACGCGCCCGGCTGGGAGCCTCCCGGTTGGACGCCGGACCGCTTGGAGTTGGCCGACGGCTCGGTGGAGGTGCTCCCCTTCCGATGGCCGGTCGGCCGCCGCTACTTGGATCAGACGGCAGCGAAGGAGCGGGCCGAGCTGCTCCGAACGTACGGGGCGAAGGTGGAGGTCGTCAGGTCGAACCGGGTGTCCTGGCCGGACGACGAAGACGCCGGCCAGCAGGGTCTCGTCTCCTTCGTCGCCCGCCACGCGGACGGCCCGGTGGTGGTCGAGTACGTGTCGGAGCGGGGTCCGGCGCTGGTCGTGTGGGTGCAGCGGGGCGGCGACCGTCAGACGGTGGAGGCCCGCGACCTGTTCCCTGCGCTCCGGCGGGCCGCGAGGACGGCCGCACGCCTCGCCCGGCGAGGTCCGCCGCCTGAGGCCCGGTGGGGCCGCCGTAGGCCCGGACAGCCCGGTTTCCGGAGCGGCCGGCGACAGGAGGCGTCGTGATCACCGGGTGGGGTACGATGAGGTGGCCGGGGCGAGGTTGCCGCCTCCCCCGGCCTGGCCGAACCCTACGAAGGAGGGTCCGACATGACTGAGGCTACGTGCCCCGTCGGTGCCGCGGCGGCGATCCCAGTTCCGTCTGCCTGCCCCCAGTGTCACGGCGCAGGCTGCGTGCTCGACGCGAAGGTCAACAAGCACCCGACCAGGCTGGAGCTGATGCCCTGCATCTACCCGCCGTGCCCGTTCTCTGGGCGCGACGTGGCGGTGCTGTGCTTATACGGCGAGTGGGAGCGGCCGGTGCTGCACCCGATGACCGGGGCCGTGATGAGCTTGTCCCGTCGAGGGGCGTCGTGACCGCCCGTCTCGCAGCGTCTGGCCTAACAGGCGCCCGCGCGCTCACCCTGTATCAGCCATGGGCCTCGCTGGTCGCCGTGGGAGCGAAGACGGTCGAGACGCGGCCGAGGGGCACCGACTACCGGGGGCCGCTGTTGATTCACGCCAGCGTCCGTCGGCCTCCGCTCATGCACCTACCGCCGCTGCCGCGAACCCGCCGTCCCGATCCCGACGAGGGCCGCAGGTGGCTGGTGATCGACACGATCACCGACCCCGCCTACCAGGGGCCGCAACCGCAGGGCCGCCGCATCCCGAGGCGGGCGCTGACGCCGACGTTGTTCTACCCGCCGGAGGGACCATACGGCCGGAGGTGGGACCCGACGCTCGGCAGCAGCGCCGATGAGCAGGGCACTTCCGTGTACCTCCCTCTCGGTGCGGTGGTGGCTGTCGCCACCCTGGCCGACGTAGTACCGATCTACGACAGCGCGACGCGTCTCCCCGTAGCGTGGCAGCGGCACATCGCCCCCACCGCCGACGGTCGGCTGTGGCTGTGGGAGGGGCCGAGCGAGACGGAGAACCCGACCACCGGTCGGCCGGACTGGCGGCGCACCGACATCGCCGACCAGCGCTCGTTCGGCGACTACTCCGAGGGCCGCTTCGCCTGGCTCTTGGAGGACGTGCGTCCCCTGCCTGAGCCAGTTCCGTGGAGGGGCCAGCAGGCGGCCCCGTGGTCGGCTCCGGCGGAGTTGGTGGCGAAGGTCGAGGCGGTGCTG
>DASWMK010000026.1 GCA_036399815.1 Acidimicrobiales bacterium | reverse complement strand
ATGGGGACGTCGGTGTACACGCTCGCGACGATCTCGTCGATCGTCGCCGTCCCGGCCTCGGCCAGCGCGGCGGCGATGGCCTCCTCCCTCGCCCGGCGGTGGGCCAGGTAGCGGTCGATCGTCGCCACCGGGTCGTCGATGAGGTGGCCGTGGCCGGGCGCGATGCCCTTCAGCCGCAGGGTGCGCAGGCGCTCGAGCGACGCCAGGTACTGGGCCATGTCGCCGTCCGGCGGGGCGATGACCACGGTCGACCCCTGCATGATGTGGTCGCCCGAGAACAGCAGGCGCTCCTCCTCGAGCAGGAAGCACAGGTGGTTCGAGGCGTGGCCGGGCGTGTGCAGCGAGGTCAGCCGGAACTCGGTCGCCTCGATCACGTCGCCGTCGGCCAGCCGGCCGTCGACCTCGAGCCCGTCGCCCGGCCCGAACGCCAGCACCTCGGCCCCCGTCCGCTCCTTCAGCCCGGCCACCCCGGGCGAGTGGTCCTCGTGGGTGTGGGTGACGAGGATCCAGCGGATGCGGTCGCCGCCGCAGCCGGCGATGGCGTCGAGGTGCCCGTCGTCGGCCGGGCCTGGGTCGATGACGGCGATCTCGTCGATGCCGACCAGGTAGGTGTTCGTGCCCGGGCCGGTCATCGGCCCCGGGTTGGCGGCGAGGATGCGGCGCACCAGCGGGCTGATGGCGCTGGCCACGCCGGGCACCATCGGCGGGCGCTCGGGGGCGGTGTCGCTCATGCCGTCCTCCCCGGCAGCGGCATCCCCTCGGGCAGGGCCTCGCCGGCGTCGGCGTAGCCCGGGTCGCCGGGGAGCAGGATGCGCACGCCGCCACCCTCCTCGACCACCACCCTGGGCTGGATGGTGGGCACCTCGTCGATGGCCGCCGCCGCGGCGAGCAGGTCGCCGGCCGACCGGAACCGCGCCAGCGCGGCCAGGTTCCGGATGGTCGGCAGGATCAGGTCGAACTCGCCGTCCTCGTGCCGGCGGAGCGCCTCCGAGGGGGCGATCCACGTGCTGGCCACCGTCTCGGCGTCGTCGTGCAGCGGCACCTGGGCCTCGGGGGCGGCGGCCACGAAGAACCGGGTGTCGTAGCGGCGGGGCGGGCCGACCGGGGTGATCCAGTGGCTGAAGTAGTGGAGGGCGTCGACGGCCAGGCGGAGCGACTCCTGCTCGCACACCTCGACCAGGCGCCGCCGGCCGGCGGTCACCTCCGCCCGGTGGCGGGCGAAGCGGTCCTCGACGGCCGGGTCGTCGAGGCGGACGACCGACCCGCCGGCGTCGTAGGCGAGGAGCACGCCGGCCTCCTCGAAGCACTCCCGCACGGCCGCCACCCAGAACGCCAGCCCGCCGGACGGGACGCCGAGGGCGGCCGAGGCCTGCGCGTCGGTCCGGCCGGCGCAGACGGCGCCGAGGTCGGCCCGGCGGTCGGCCGGGTCGACGGCCCCGCCCGGGAACACGTGGGCGCCGCCGACGAAGTCCGACCGCAGGTTGCGGCGGACCATGAAGACCTCGAGGCCGGCGTCGCCGTCCCGCACCAGCATCACGGTGGCGGCGTCGCGCACCTCGACGGTCACCTCAGCCGAGCTCCCGCCAGTGCGGCGGCCGCCCGGGCGGCTCGTCGACGTCGATGACCGGGCCGAACCGGCCGGTGACCTTCGCGGCGACCCGCCGCCGGACGCGGGCGAGCACCGCGGCGCGCACGACGGCCCTGGTCGGCGGCAGGAGCAGCACCACGCCGAGGACGTCGCTCAGGAACCCCGGCGTGATCAGCAGGGCCCCGGCCAGCAGGATCAGGCCGCCGTCGACCAGCTCGCGGTGGGGCAGCTGGCCCCGGTCCACGGACCGCTGGAGCCGGCGGAGCACGCCGACGCCCTCCCGCTTCACGAGCCAGGCGCCGACCACGCTGACCAGCACGAGCACCGCGATCGTGTTCAGCACGCCGATCCCGTGCGCGACCTGGAGGATGACCGCGAGCTCGGCGATCGGCACGACGAGGAAGAGCAGGCCGAGCAGCACGATCACCCGTCCATCGTACGGCCGGGCTCAACCCCCGAGGTGCCGGCGCAGGCGGGCGAGGCGGCGGTCCCAGGCGGCGCCGACCTCGGCCAGCCACGCCATCGCGTCGTGCAGCGGGTCGGGGGTCAGGGTGAACCTCGTCTCCCGGCCGCTGCGGGTGGCCTCGACCAGCCCGGCGTCCTCCAGGGCGCCCAGGTGCTTGGCGACGGCCTGTCGGGTGATCGGCAGCTCGGCGGCGAGCTCGGTGGCCGTCGCCGAGCCCCGCTCGGCCACCCGCCGCATGACCGAGCGGCGGGTGGGGTCGGCCAGCGCGGAGAACACCGCGCCGGCCCGCTCCTCCTGGCCCACCGGCTACACGCCGGCCGGCACCAGGCTGCGCAGCTCGAGGGCGAGCAGGCGGCGGTCCCACGCCGCGGCCCTGGCCGCCCGCAGCCCCTCCCCGGCCGCCGCCCGGGGCACGACGGGCGCCTCGACCACGGTGAGGCGGGTGCCGCCGTCGACCCGCTCGACGGTCAGCGCGACGCGCGAGGGGGCGGCGCCGTCGTCGCCCCACCAGCGCCACACCAGCCGCCGGCCCTCGTCGACCTCCTCGACGACGGCGTGGCGGGTGGCCCCGCCGGGCTCGTCGAAGCGGCCCCGGCCGCCGGGGGTGGGGTCGAGGGCGACGTCGGCGCCGAACCACTCGGCCAGCTCGGCCTCGTCGCTCACCGCCCGCCACACGTCCTCGGGGCTGGCGTCCAGCACGACCGTCCGCTCGACGTGGTCCACGGCCACCTCCGTTGCGCAACTCTGCGGTTGCACGTACGATGCGCAACCAGTTAGTTGCAGACTACCAGGAGGCGCCGCCGTGTCCCAGCTGCTCGTCCCGACCGTCATCGAGCAGAGCTCGCGTGGCGAGCGGGCCTACGACATCTACAGCCGGCTGCTCAACGAGCGCATCGTGTTCCTCGGGACGGCCATCGACGACACGGTCGCCGGCCTCGTCATCGCCCAGCTGCTGCACCTCGAGGCCGAGAGCTCCGACAAGGAGGTCCAGCTCTACATCAACTCCCCTGGCGGCGACATGACCGCCCTGTTCGCGATCTACGACACCATGCAGCACCTCTCGGTCGACGTGGCCACGACGTGCATGGGCCAGGCCGCCTCGGCCGCCGCCGTGCTCCTCGCCGCCGGCGCGCCGGGGAAGCGGGCCGTGCTGCCGAACGCCCGGGTGCTCATCCACCAGCCCCACGGGGGGGCCCAGGGCCAGTCGGTCGACATCGAGCTGGCCGCCGCCGAGATGGCGTACATGCGCGAGCGGATGACCGACATCCTCGCCAGCCACACGGGCCGATCTCGCGACCGGATCGCCAGGGACATCGACCGGGACTACATCCTGCGGGGCGAGGCCGCGGTCGAGTACGGGATCGTCGACAAGGTGATCGAGCCCCGCCGGCTGCGGGCCCTGCCGTCGGTGCCCATGGAGGCGACCGGGCCGTAGCCTCGCGGGCGTGCGCCCGCCGTCGGTCGACGCCCTCGCCCGGTCGCTGG